>NZ_LNII01000154.1:0-38284 GCF_001463365.1 Enterobacter sp. 50793107
ATATGTGTAGAAGAGACAGCCTCTCAGCGCTACGGAATAATATCCATGTGTTTACACTGGATAGTTGCTCTTACCGTTTATGCAATGTTCGGACTGGGTCTGTGGATGGTGACGCTCAGTTATTACGACGGCTGGTATCACCAGGCACCAGAACTGCATAAAAGCATCGGCATCCTGCTGATGATGACGTTGGTTATTCGCGTGATCTGGCGTCACATTTCCCCGCCGCCCGCCGCGCCCAAAACCCACAGTAAATTAACGCGTGTCAGCGCGGTTGCCGCGCACGTTACGCTCTATATCCTGCTGTTCGCCATTCTGATTAGCGGGTATCTCATTTCCACTGCAGACGGCAAGCCGATTAACGTCTTTGGCCTGTTTGAGGTTCCGGCCACGCTCTCTGACGCAGGGGTTCAGGCCGACACCGCAGGCGTGGTGCATCTCTGGCTCGCGTGGAGCGTGGTGATCCTGTCTGTCCTGCACGGGCTTGCCGCCCTTAAACACCATTTCATCGATAAAGACGATACGTTAAAGCGCATGCTTGGCCGTTCGTCAGTTGACTCTGGAGCATAAAATGAAAAAACACCTGCTGGGTATCGCATTAGGTTCTCTGTTATTCACCACCGGCTCTGCCGTGGCGGCTGATTATAAAATTGATAAAGAAGGCCAGCATGCTTTCGTCAATTTCCGTATTCAGCACCTCGGTTATAGCTGGCTGTACGGTACCTTTAAAGATTTTGACGGCACATTCACCTTTGACGATAAAAATCCTGCCGCCGATAAGGTCAATGTGACCATTAATACGAATAGCGTCGACACCAACCATGCAGAGCGCGATAAACATTTGCGTAGTGCGGAATTCCTGAATGTATCAAAATTCCCACAGGCGACCTTTACGTCGACCGAGGTGAAGAAAGAAGGTGAGAAGCTGAATATTACCGGTAATCTCACGCTCAATGGCGTCACGAAACCGGTGACCCTGGAAGCCAAATTACTCGGCCAGGGTGACGATCCGTGGGGTGGCAAACGCGCAGGTTTTGAAGCCGCAGGGAAAATTCATCTGAAAGATTTTAATATCACCACGGATTTAGGTCCGGCATCTCAGGACGTAGAACTGATTATTTCCGTTGAAGGTGTTCAGCAGAAGGCATAATAAACACGCCCGGCAGGGTTTGACGTTGCCGGGCGTCATTATCATTCCGGGTCAGGAATACCCAGTTTGGTATTCAGGCGGCCTCGGGATTTATTAAAAATCTTATTGCCGTTTTCACGTCCCGCACGACGGCGGCGCTGCTCCTCTTCCGGCAGCATGCTCTCTTCACTGCACAGTTCGCTACAGCAGCCGTTAAATTTCTCTGCGCACGCCGGGCACTGAATAAACAGCAGATGACAACCGTCATTTTTGCAGTTGGTGTGGGTATCGCACGGTGCGCCGCACTGGTGGCAATGGGCAATCACGTCTTCTGAAATACGCTCACCCATTCGCTCGTCAAAGACAAAGTTTTTACCGATAAAACGCACCGGTAACCCCTGCTCACGGGCACGGCGGGCATACTCGATGATACCGCCTTCGATATGCCAGACCTTATTAAATCCGTTATGTTTCATCCACGCGCTGGCTTTTTCGCAGCGAATACCGCCGGTGCAGTACATAACGATTTTCTTATCTTTATGTTCCTGCATCATCTCAACCGCTTTCGGCAGTTGCTCGCGGAAGGTGTCGGCCGGGATTTCCATTGCGTTCTCGAAATGGCCCACTTCATATTCGTAGTGGTTACGCATATCGATGAATACCGCGTCAGGGTCATCAAGCATCGCATTGACTTCCGCCGCCTTCAGGTATTCCCCCACGTCGGCCGGGTTGAAGGCCGGGTCGTCAATGCCGTCTGCCACGATACGCTCACGCACTTTCATACGCAGCACCCAGAATGATTTACCGTCATCGTCCAGGGCGATGTTCAGGCGTAAGCCGTTCAGCGCCGGATCGAAGCCGTAAAGAAAATCGCGGAAGGCGCTTACGTTGCTTTCCGGGATGCTGATCTGGGCGTTGATACCTTCACGCGCCAGATAGACGCGCCCAAAGACGTTCAGCGCGGTGAAGGCTTTATAGAGCTCATCGCGGGTCGCTTGCGGATCGTTGATCGTGAAGTATTTATAGAATGAGATGGTCGTGCGCGGTTCGGTTTCAGCCAACATACGCGCTTTCAACATCTCATTCGATACGCGGTTGTGTAACACTGGCATGGTGTACAAGTCCTGCAATCGTTATTGAGAAAGGAAAATCGGTCGGCATCATATAGCAAACAATAACAATTTACATCCACACAATTTACGCTACATTTCTGTCAGCCTGAACTATGCGTCATAACATTTGCTGCATTAGCGCGCGTTTCGACATCAGACATTTTGGCTATGTAGTAAAAAATGAGACACTAAGACCTTCAGGACGTTAGAAAACAGGACCGACATGACCCAATTACCGAAATTTACCGTCACCCTTTTGCATCCTCGCTATTGGTTGACCTGGCTTGGCATTGGCTTTTTATGGCTTCTGGTCCAACTCCCCTACCCGGTTATTTTCCGTCTGGGAAAAAACCTGGGTCGTCTTGCGCAAATGTTTATGAAGCGTCGCGCCAGAATCGCCTACCGCAACCTTGAACTGTGCTTCCCGGACATGAGCGAGGCTGAACGTCATGACATGGTGACCAGGAATTTCGAGTCTGTCGGCATGGGGCTGATGGAAACAGGAATGGCGTGGTTCTGGCCGGACAAACGCATGGCACGCTGGAGCGTCGTTGCCGGTACGGGGATGGAGCCGGTACATTCGCTGCAGGCGAATCAGACGGGCGTGCTGCTGATTGGCGTACACTTTCTGACCCTGGAAATCGGCGCCCGTATGTTCGGTATGCAGGCGCCCGGCATTGGGGTTTATCGTCCAAACGACAACCCGGTTATTGATCTGATCCAGACCAATGGCCGTATGCGGTCCAACAAAAGCATGATCGACCGTAAGGATCTGAAGGGTATGATCCGCGCCCTCAAATCAGGTGAAGTAGTCTGGTATGCCCCCGATCACGACTACGGCCCGCAATCCAGCGTATTTGTTCCGTTCTTTGCCGTTGAAGAGGCGGCCACCACCACGGGCACCTGGATGCTGGCACGCATGTCCAAAGCCGCCATCGTCCCTTTTGTTCCGCGCCGCAAACCGGATGGTTCGGGTTACGAATTGATTATGCTGGAGCCCGAACTGGCGCCTCCACTGGATGATGCTGAAACCACCGCACGCTGGATGAACGGCATTGTCGAGAAATGCATTATGCTCGCACCAGAGCAGTACATGTGGCTGCACCGCCGCTTTAAAACGCGGCCAGAAGGCACGCCGTCCCGCTATTAATTCCCCCTGCGGCCCTTTGGGCCGCTCCCTGTTTTAGCTTTAAAAGCTCTCCCTCATTGCGGCAATCATAACCCAGGCGCATAATTAGCAGGCTTATTACTTCATGCCTTACGGTGCGCTGCACCTCATTATGCGGATTGTTATGTCACCCTCAGATGCCCCCATAAACTGGAAACGTAACCTTACGGTTGCCTGGCTTGGCTGTTTTCTTACCGGCGCGGCGTTTAGCCTCGTGATGCCCTTTCTGCCCCTGTACGTTGAACAACTGGGCGTGACGGGCCACAGTGCGCTCAATATGTGGTCTGGTCTGGTGTTCAGCATCACTTTCCTCTTCTCCGCCATTGCTTCGCCGTTCTGGGGCGGCCTTGCCGACCGTAAAGGGCGTAAAATCATGCTGCTGCGCTCGGCGCTGGGAATGGCCATCATCATGGCGTTAATGGGTGTGGCGCAGAACGTCTGGCAGTTTCTGATTTTGCGCGCACTACTTGGCCTGCTGGGAGGATTTATTCCCAACGCGAATGCGCTGATCGCCACCCAGATCCCGCGTCATAAAAGCGGCTGGGCGCTCGGGACGCTCTCAACCGGTGGCGTCAGCGGCGCCTTGCTGGGGCCTCTGGCGGGCGGCTTGCTGGCGGACAGCTATGGCCTGCGCCCGGTATTTTTCATTACTGCCAGCGTGTTGTTCCTCTGCTTTATCGTTACGCTGATCTGCATTCGTGAAAACTTCACTCCCGTCGCCAAAAAAGAGATGCTCCACGCGCGGGATGTGCTGGCTTCACTCAAAAACCCCAGACTGGTACTGAGCCTGTTCGTGACGACACTCATTATTCAGGTCGCGACCGGTTCGATTGCCCCTATTCTGACGCTGTACGTTCGCGATCTGGCAGGTAACGTGAGCAACATTGCGTTTATCAGCGGGCTGATTGCCTCCGTACCCGGCGTGGCGGCGCTGCTTAGCGCCCCGAGGTTAGGGAAACTGGGAGACCGCGTCGGCCCGGAAAAGATCCTGATTTGTGCGCTGGTGATCTCCGTGCTGCTGCTCATTCCCATGTCGATGGTGCAATCACCCTGGCAGCTGGGCGTTCTGCGCTTTTTGCTGGGTGCCGCCGACGGGGCGTTACTGCCCGCCGTTCAGACCCTGCTGGTTTACAACTCTACGAACCAGATCGCCGGGCGTATCTTCAGCTACAACCAGTCATTTCGTGATATTGGCAACGTCACCGGCCCGCTTGTCGGAGCCGCGGTTTCCGCCAGCTTCGGTTTTCGCGCCGTGTTTATCGTCACGGCGGGCGTAGTGCTGTTTAATGCGGTTTACTCGTGGTTCAGTTTATCCCGGACATTACGGCCGGTGGCGGAATAAGACAAATACGTGACGGCTTATTTTCGCATTCATACTTGCAGAATCAGATATTCAGCTATTCTTTCCCTGAAACCTTCTGGAAAACAGGGAGACACCAATGACCATGTACGCCACGCTGGAAGAAGCTATTGATGCCGCTCGTGAAGAGTTCCTCGCCGATAACCCCGGTGTTGATGAAGAAGATGCGGACGTGCAACAACTCAACATCCAAAAGTATGTCCTTCAGGACGGAGATATTATGTGGCAGGCCGAATTCTTTGCTGACGAAGGTGAAGAAGGCGAATGTTTGCCGATCCTGAGCGGTGAAGGAGCTCAGGCCGTCTTTGATGGTGACTATGACGAAATTGAGTTGCGTCAGGAGTGGCTGGAAGAGAACACCCTGCACGAGTGGGATGAGGGTGAATTTCAGCTCGAGCCACCGCTGGATACGGAAGAAGGTCAAACCGCAGCTGACGAATGGGACGAGCGTTAATTACCGCTACTCATAGGGGCCGTGGCTGGCATCGATGGGCAACAACAGCGTATCGAAAATCAGCGAGAACGGCAGATCGAGTACCGTCAGGTAGCGCCATGCGGAATCCCGGACATCCCATTTCACGCCCGGATAGTACTGATTCCCGTGGCCCTGCCCCGGAATGGTGCGACTGATGATGCTGCCGCAGCCGCTCAGCAGACATGCCATCATGACGACGATGATTATTTTCATCCGTTACCTCTAAAAAAATACCGGCGTTTAAGCCGGTATTTTATCTGGCGGGTAGCACATTGCTTACCCGCCCTACGTTGCCACTTACTTCGCCTTCAGCGCCAGCGGGTTAAGCTTCAGATCGTTGTAGTAGTTCACCCACGAGGAGTAGCGCTCCGGGGAAGACCACACACGGTAGTGCAGACGCGACATAGTCACCGGATCGCTTAACAGCACCAGACGGCGGTCGCGGTTAAGTTTCTCTGGCGTCTCGTTCAGCGCCTGTTCAACGTGACGATCGCGGGCAATCTCCAGCACCTTACTGGCACGGTGACGCGCGGTCGCCATTGCCGTTGCCAGGGCGTTAAACGACGGGTTAAACACCGCGTGCATAAAGCCATCATCCAGCGTACGACGGCGGTTCTGCTCCAGATAGGTGTCAGTATCCACCAGCACCTTCGGCGGCGAATACTCTTCCGGGATCAGGAACAGCTTCCAGCGTTTGGTACGCAGGCCAACCGTTGAGCGGCTTGAAATAACCGACACAAACGGCGACAGGATCAGCGAGAAGACGATCGGCGCCAGCCAGAACAGGAAGCGCAGATCCAGCCATGCCATCCCAGCAGCCCACACCAGACCCAGCAGCAGCTGCGAGCCGTGACGCATAAAGGCTTCACCCCACGGCGTGGAGTCATCATCACGCTGCGGTGAGTTCCAGACCACTTCCCAGCCCAGGAACGCGCTGACCACAAACACGGTATGGAACAGCATACGTACCGGTGCCAGCAGCACGGAGAACAGCACTTCCAGTAGCAGTGAAACCGTTACCCGCCAGAAACCGCCATACTCCTTCGAGCCTTTGCACCAGATCAGAATGATACTGAGCAGCTTCGGCAGGAACAGCAGCACCATGGTGGAGGCAAACAGCGCTATCGCCAGCTCCGGACGCCACTGTGGCCACACCGGGAACAGCTGACGCGGTTGCAGGAAGTACTGCGGCTCCGTCAGCGCATGCACCACCTGCAGAGCCGTGGAGAGCGCCAGGAACATAAACCACAGCGGCGCGGAGAGATAAGACATCACGCCGGTCAGGAACACCGCACGGTGAACCGGGTGCATCCCTTTCACGAGGAACAGACGGAAGTTCATCAGGTTCCCGTGACACCAGCGGCGGTCACGCTTAAGTTCGTCCAGCAGGTTCGGCGGCAGTTCTTCATAGGATCCAGGCAGATCGTAGGCAATCCAGACGCCCCACCCTGCACGACGCATCAGCGCCGCTTCCACGAAGTCGTGCGACAGAATCGAGCCGGCAAACGAACCTTCGCCCGGCAGCGGTGCCAGCGCACAGTGCTCAATAAACGGCTTCACGCGGATAATGGCGTTGTGACCCCAGTAGTGGGACTCACCCAACTGCCAGAAGTGCAGACCGGCAGTAAACAGCGGCCCGTAAACACGGGTGGCAAACTGCTGGCAACGCGCGTAAAGCGTGTCCATGCCGGACGCTTTTGGCGAAGACTGGATGATACCCGCGTTCGGGTTAGCTTCCATCAGACGCACCAGACCGCTCAGACAGTCACCGCTCATCACCGAGTCGGCGTCCAGCACCACCATGTAGCTGTACTGGTTACCCCAGCGACGGCAGAAGTCATCGATGTTACCGCTTTTACGCTTCACACGACGACGGCGGCGACGGTAGAAGATCTGACCTTCGCCCTGTACTTCTGCAATCAGCTCCATCCAGGCTTTTTGCTCGGCAACGCAGATGTCCGGATTGTAGCTGTCGCTCAGGATATAGACGTCGAAATGGGCAGCGTTACCGGTCGCCTTAACGGACTCCCAGGTTGCGCGCAGCCCCGCGAATACGCGGTCAACGTCTTCGTTACAGATAGGCATAATCAGTGCCGTACGGTGCTCAGGATTAAGGGGTTCATCCCCGACCGTAGACGCCGAAATGCTGTATTTGTCTCGTCCCATCAGCAGCTGCAGGAAGCCCATCAGCGCGGTCCAGAAACCGGCCGAGACCCAGCAGAAGAGAACGGCGAACAGCAGAAGAATGCCACTTTGCAGGATATACGGCAGCAGTTGCATGAAGGAGACCCAGATATCCTGGCCCATCATGTCTGCCGGGTTGATCAGCGCCCAGCCCTGGTAAGGCAGAATCGTCTTCATGTACCAGGTTGCGACAACCGTCTGCGCCAGCGTCAGCAGCAGAAGAATGTAGCGACGGATCGTCCCCACGGTACGCCATTTCTGTTCGGAGGCCTGCTCTTCTTTTGTCAGACGCGACAGATAGCGTGGCGTCACGTCACGCCCGCGCAGGCGATCCCAGAAGCGGCCAACCGGGTTGGTACGCCAGGGGTCGGGGAACATGGAAGAACGCGTTGCTTTCGGCATCGCCTGAAGCTGATCGCGTCCTTCGTCGTCTTTAATCAACTGCCCTTCTGCCAGCGAGTCCGGCCATGCCTGCTCCAGACGTGCCTTCACTGACCCCAGCGGAGAATCGTCATCACGTGAAAACTGACGATGTTCCCCATCCAGCGCGGCATGTACCGCGCGGATGTCGCTCTCAGGCAGTGCCGCTTTTTCGATATCCGTCAGCGGCATGGCATCAATATATTCAGATGTATTATTCATTGGCAGGTAGCTGATAGCTCCAGGTTTCACTCAGCGGCTGATCGTTACTGACCAGCGCAGCGCGCATTTCAGTGGTCTGTTTCGGATCTTTCACTTTCACGCGCAGGGTCAGACGCCACCCTTTCGTTACCGGGTTGTAACGTACGGTGTTCTCAACGATCTCACCGTTATCACCGATGCTGGCCTGGGCGGTCACGGCAGTATCCGGCGCCAGTTTCTTCATGTCCTGGCCGGTGAAGTCCACCACGAAAGCGACGGTACCGTCAGGCTGACGGATAAGGTTAGACTGTTTCACGTCACCCGTTGAACGGCGAGTCTGCATGACATACGCGTTATCCGGCGCATGCAGTTTGTCTTCGTCACGGCTAAAGGTGATCGTGTATTTGAAGTTCATCTCTTTCCCGGCTTCCGGCAGCTGATCCGGCGTCCAGTAAGCGACGATGTTATCGTTGGTTTCATCATTGGTTGGGATTTCAACCAGTTCAACCTTCCCTTTGCCCCAGTCACCTTTCGGGGTCACCCACGCGCTTGGACGCAGGTCGTAGCGGTCATCCAGATCTTCAAAGCGAGAGAACTGACGGCCACGCTGCAGAAGGCCGAAACCTTGCGGGTTTTCCATCGCAAAGCTGCTGACAGCCAGATGTTTCGGGTTGTTCAGCGGACGCCAGATCCACTCACCATTACCGGCATGAATAGACAGGCCGTTGGAATCGTGCAGTTCAGGACGGAAGTTGGTCGCCGGTGACGGCTGGTTCGGCCCAAACAGGAACATACTGGTCAGCGGCGCAACGCCCAGTTTACCCACTTTGTCGCGCAGGTAGACTTTAGACTGCACGTCAACCACCGTGTCACGCCCAGGCATGATCACAAAGCGGTACGCGCCCGTTGCACGCGGGGAATCCAGCAGTGCGTAGATAGTCAGACGTTTATCCGTTGGTTTTGGACGTTCGATCCAGAACTCGCGGAAACGTGGGAATTCTTCACCTGATGGCAGCGCGGTATCAATAGCCAGGCCGCGCGCAGAAAGCCCGTACACCTGTCCCGCGCCAATAACGCGGAAGTAGCTGGCGCCGAGCATGCTGACGATTTCGTCGTTTTTATCTTTGCTGTTGATCGGGTAAAGCACCTTGAAGCCTGCAAAGCCCAGATCTTTAACCGTATCTTTGTCGTGCTGCACATCGCCAAAATTGAAGTAATCCGGGCTGTATTTGATTTTACGTACCGCCGTTGCCGTCACTTCATTGATGGCAACAGGGGTGTCGAAGTACATACCCTGATGATAAAACTCAAGCTTGAACGGGGTCTTAATATTGTTCCAGTACGCTTTATCGTGATTGAACTGGATCTGCTGATAGTCCGCATATTTCATGTCGCGGAAAACGGAGGGCAAGTTACTTTTCGGCGCTTCGTAGCTCTTGCCTGCCATCGATTTTGCCTGTTTTGCGACATCGTCGATGTTAAAGGCCAGTGCCGATGAGGTATACAGGGATAACACCACTGCAGCACCCAACCAACGCATTTTCATCATCTGTGGTTTATGTTTCATAATAAGTAAGCACTTCCCCCTTTGTGTGCTTATATCGATCCGATCCATTTTAATGGAAACTCAGGCAATCCGACAACATTATCACCGCTTTGTTCAGCTCGCTGGCTCAGGGATTAAGCAAATGAAAGAACCCGCTTTTCACTTTGCGTGCTTATCCTGGAGACAGGGTGTCGGTCTTGGTGTAGGGTTGGCTTCGAATGTAACCATTATGAGTCTTAGGGATAAGGCGAAAAGTCTGAGAATGCACAAAGTTATATGAGCACAACACCTGTAGAACGTGAATACTTCCTCGACTCGATCCGGGCATGGCTGATGCTATTAGGGATCCCCTTCCACATTTCACTGATTTACTCCAGCCACACCTGGCATGTTAATAGTCAAATGCCCTCCTGGTGGCTGACGCTGTTTAATGACTTTATTCACGCCTTCCGCATGCAGGTGTTTTTTGTCATTTCAGGTTATTTCTCTTATATGCTGTTTCTGCGCTACCCCATCAAGCGCTGGTGGAAAGTGCGCGTGGAGCGCGTCGGCATTCCGATGCTCACCGCCATTCCTCTGCTGACGCTGCCGCAGTTCATCATGTTGCAGTACGTAAAGGGTAAGGCGGAGAACTGGCCTAATCTGTCGCTATACGAAAAATACAACACCCTGGTTTGGGAGCTGGTGTCCCACCTCTGGTTCCTGCTGGTGCTGGTGGTCCTTACCACAGTCAGCGTGTTGATTTTTAGCCGCTTTCGCCGCCATTTAAGCGACAAAGCTAACGCCTTTTTCGCCAGTATCACCCTGGGAAAACTGTCGCTGCTCTTTTTGCTGCTGGGCATCGCCTATGCGGCAGTGCGACGGACGCTGTTTATTGTCTATCCGCCGATTCTGAGCGACGGATTATTCAATTTTGTGGTGATGCAGTCGCTGTTCTACATCCCCTTCTTTTTAATCGGGGCGCTGGCCTTTATTTATCCGAAGCTTAAGTCGCTGTTTACGACGCCCTCACCGTGGTGTGCTTTTGGTGCCGCCATCGCGTTTGCGGCCTATCTGTTAAATCAGCGCTACGGCAGCGGCGATGCGTGGATGTATGAAACCGAGAGCGTCATTACCATGCTGCTGGGCCTGTGGATGGTGAATGTGGTCTTTGCGCTGGGCCACCGGCTGCTTAATTTTAAGTCCAGCCGCGTCACCTATTTCGTCAATGCTTCGCTGTTTATCTATCTGGTGCACCATCCCCTGACGTTGTTCTTCGGGGCCTATATCACACCGCATATCGCCTCCAACACGCTGGGCTTCTTTACCGGGCTGGTCTTTGTGATTGGAATCGCCATCGTGCTTTACGAAATCCACCTGCGGATACCGCTTCTGCGTTTCCTTTTCTCCGGGAAACCGCAGGTAAGAGCATCATAAAAAAACGCGGCGCACTCAGTGCGCCGCGTGTGTTTCAGGTCTCTAATTCCTGTCCGCGCTGGGTCAACAGCCGCTGATAAAGATGCAGTGTCTCCTCATCGAAACAGACAAATGTCACTTTTTCGGGCATCGGTTTAAGCGACAGGTAACGATACACGGTGTCTACCGCAATCGTCGCTGCGGCAGCTTTCGGATAGCCATAGACTCCGGTGCTGATGGCCGGAAACGCCATGGTTTTATAGCCATTATCAGCGGCCAGACGCAGGCAGTTTCGGTAGGCCTCTTCGAGGATACTCGCCTCATGCCGATCGCCGCCATGCCATATTGGCCCCACGGCATGAATCACCGCTTTCGCGGGAAGATCGCCCGCAAGCGTAATAACGGCATGACCCGGTGGGCACTCCCCCTGTTGCTGACGCACAGTCTTGCAGGCTTCCAGCAGTTGCGGTCCGGCAGCCCGGTGGATAGCGCCATCCACGCCACCGCCGCCCATCAGTGACGGATTGGCTGCATTGACGATCACATCAACGTGCATCGTCGTGATATCGCCATGAATAACGTCAATTTGCGGTTTCATAAATACCCTCTGCTTCCCGCCATTTTCTTAAGTGTATCGCAGAGGTACCCGAGAGAAAAAACTATCGGGAAAAACCTCTTCCGCCGTAAAGCGGAAGAGCACACATCAGCGGTACTGAATTTGTACCACCGCGAGCGTTTTTTCAGGATTGAGGTACTTCATGCTGAGGGTGGCGAGGCTGGTATCGGTCACATGGCCATTAAGTGCATCTTCATAACTGACCATGCGCGTATGAATCCGGTTATTTTCCGGGCATGACAACGCAAACTGCCGAGTTTGTGCAGTCACTTCACAGGGGTCGGCGACAATCGCGCCGCGAAAATGAATAACCCCACCCTCAACAACCGTCGCCGCAAAAACCGGGGTTACAAAAAGAGAAACGAGCAGACTAAAACCAGAAGCGAGTTGAGCGATATATTTGGTCACGTGTATGTACTCCTCAATGAAAATCGTCCTTGAGGGGTAAAAGCGCTCCATTAAAGCAAACGTAGTTTCACGTTCCGGAACTTAGTTGCTCAGTTCCTGATATCAGCATAGCTCAACGGTGAAGGCCTGCCACATTGGCAAATCATTGATTTTATGAATGATTAAAGCCTCTTCTCCGGCGGTGACCACTGCTGTGATAAATGAAGCGATTTACCATCAGAGACGGTGACAATAATGTTCACCGTATCCCCCGTACCAATATTTAAACTCAGCCGCATTAAATCGATCGTCTGATTAGCGGGGATAAAAAGCCTGTTTTGCTGGCGTGATGTACTTTGGCCACTCTGCCCTTCCCGTTCAGCCACGATTTGTACCTGACAATCACACGGCACTGTCAGCGTAACCTGGGGAATAATGGTGGTCATATCGCCCTGCTGCGATGTGTTAAACGTTATTTGACTGGAAAGCGCGGCAAGGAGAATTAAGGTATTCATGATGCACTCCCGAAAAAAAACAGGGCTGAGGCCCTGTTTTTTTGTAGCACAGATTTCAGTATTAATACTGATAAGCTGCAGCGTGGTTACCAAAACCAATCTGGGTAACATTGACCGTAGAATTAGACGCAGTCTGATCAACCATTGCGCCGTTAAATCCACCGTACTGGCTCACATTCATTGTAGAGTCGTGACTGTTCCATTGATCAAGCGTTGCGCTGTTGGCAAAACCATTCTGAGTCAGAGAGATGGTGCTGTCGTCAGAACCTTGTCCAACATCTGCGCCATTACCGCCACCGCTCTGGCTAATAGACAGCGTTGAATCTCTGGCATTGGTCTGCAAGGCGACAGCTGAGTTACCGCCACCGTTCTGGTAAATATTCAGGGTTGAATTTGGGCCATTACCGCCTTGACCATGGCCATGACCGTGTCCATGGCCCCAGCCACCTTGATCAATGAGACCGGCCATAGCACTACCAGAAACGACGATTGCTGCAAGAGCTGCCACTTTGATAAATTTCATGGTAAAACCCCCATCGGATTGATTAAAGTCGCCGCGAATAACTAACGTTGAATAACGCGAATTGCCATTTGCGACTGTTTTTGCACTACAACTGCGTTTTTCTGTGTACCGTACTGCGTGATGCTTGCCCTATTACCCGACCCTTTCTGGATAATTTTCGCACTATTACCAAATCCATCCTGCGTAATATCTGCATCATTCGCAAAGCCGCTCTGAGCAATATACGCAATATTATAAGTCCCTGATTGATCAACCCGCGCCCTGTTACCTGACCCATCCTGGGAAACGATGGACAATAATTTTGAACCGTCCTGGCGCACCTGAGCGTCATTAAGTACACCCTGTTGACCAATAATGGCTGCCTGATTTAATGATGTACGGCTTAATTCATTTACCGCAAAGTTATATTCAGAGGTAGCCAAATCTGAATTCGCCGCGGTGACAACCCCAGGCGCTCCCAGTAATGTAAACATCATAAATAACGATGTGTTTTTCATGTTGCCACCCTGGACCTGGCTGTTTTAAAAGACTTCAGGTTAGAACAACGCATATTTTGTTAACGCGTCGTTACGGTGAAGAGTATGTCTGCCATAACACGTTAAATATCTCACTCGCGCGGCTTATTTTTATTTTTCAGGTCACCTCAAAGTAGTAATTCCTGAACAAAAATAGCGATAAGTGAAGCCATTTAATTTCTATAAAGCCTTATCCATCGCAAATGAGTGAAACATCGCAGCGGCTGTTCCGACGCGAGAGAGGAAGGGTTAAACGTAACGACAGGATGACATTAACGTTAACGTGTGACACAAGACGCGATTTCTTAAGGCGAAGCGGCATGCATTCCGTAGGTTAGATTTTTTTTGAAACTCATACTTTAAAATTTCTGAAAAAGAATAACATAAAAACATTAAAATCAGACACATAGAAATATTTGTATGATTTTTAAAATCTGTGCATCATTATTTAGCTGTACAACTTTTTCATCAATTAAAGGCTTTCAAGAAGGCATACATTCATAAATTAATATTGATTTTTACATCTTGTTACACGTTTAACACTTGCTTTAAACTTCGTAAAAGCTAGATTGAAATTAGATGTACGAAATTCGTTTTATATTTCCCTCCCTTGTGGAGGTTATGGTTTGATTCTACACACAGCAGCGCAACATCTGTCAGTACTTCTGGTATCCTCTTTTCGCAGGAGGACAACTGCCAGGTGTCATAAAAAAGTGGGGTTTCATCATGTATAATGAAGTCCATAGTTTACATGGTCATACATTACTGTTGATCACAAAACCTTCTTTGCAGGCGACCGCTTTATTACAACATTTAAAGCAATCTTTATCACTGAACGGGAAATTGCATAATATTCAACGTTCTTTCGATGATATTGCACCTGGCAGCATTATTCTTTTCGATATGATGGAAGCGGATAAAAAGCTCATCCATTACTGGCAAGATACTTTGAGCAGGAAAAACAATAACATCCGCGTGTTATTATTGAATACGCCTGACGAGTATCCTTTCCGGGACATTGAAAGTTGGCCGCATATCAATGGCGTGTTCTACGTCACTGAAGAAGAGAATCGGGTGGTAGAAGGCCTGCAAGGTATTTTGCGAGGAGAGTGTTATTTTTCGCAAAAGCTGGCCAGCTACCTTATCACGCACTCCGGAAATTACCGCTACAACAGCTCAGAGTCAGCACTGCTAACGCACCGCGAGAAAGAGATCCTGAACAAATTGCGCATTGGTGCTTCAAATATTGAAATCGCCCGTTCGTTATTTATCAGCGAAAATACGGTAAAGACGCACCTTTATAATCTTTTCAAGAAGATAGCTGTTAAAAACCGAACTCAGGCGGTTTCATGGGCAAACGATAACCTCAGGCGTTAATCACATGAAACGCACCATGAGTTGGATTGCCGCAGCGGGCTTTCTGCTCGCTGCCGGGAACCTGAAGGCCGTCGAGGTCGAAGTTCCCGGATTGTTAACGGACCATACCGTCTCTTCTGTCGGACACAATTTTTATCGTGCCTTCAGTGATAAATGGGACAGTACGTATCCTGGAAATATAACAATCAACGAGCGGCCCAGTGCACGATGGGGAAGTTGGATAACAATAACGGCTAATCAGTTCGTTATTTATCAAACATTTTTATTTCCCACCAAAATAGACTTCGATAAAAACGTAGCCTTGGCGCTGGCGCAATCAGAAGACGCTATTAATCGCATGCAAATAGACAAAGCGCTATTAAGCACAAGAGATTTAGCAAAAGACGAGTTCTAGCGAACCTATATCCGGAGGCTGTCATGCGTATTGCATATGCAGTTGTTTCGATAATGCTCATCACCCCATTAAGCTGGGCCGGGAATATGACATTCCAGTTCCGTAATCCCAACTTTGGTGGTAACCCGAATAATGGGGCGTTCATGTTGAATGAAGCCCAGGCGCAAAATTCTTATAAAGATCCCAGCTTCAAGGATTTTAGCGTGGATACGCCATCTGCACTGGACAACTTCACCCAGGCGATCCAGTCGCAAATTCTGGGCGGTTTGCTGACTAATATCAACACCGGCAAACCCGGCCGCATGGTGACCAATGACTTCATTGTCGATATCGCCAACAGGGACGGGCAGCTCCAGTTGAACGTTACCGATCGTAAAACCGGAAAAACCTCAACCATTCAGGTTTCCGGTTTACAAAATAACTCGACTGACTTTTGAACAACCCCAAAATAAGGACAACGATCATGCAGCGATTCCTGATACTTGTTGCAGTGTGCTTATTGAGCGGTTGTTTAACTGCTCCACCTAAAGAAGCTGCAAAACCGACATTAATGCCTCGGGCTCAAAGTTATCGTGATTTAACCCATTTGCCTGCCCCGACAGGTAAAATATTTGTCTCCGTCTACAACATTCAGGATGAAACCGGGCAATTTAAACCTTACCCGGCAAGTAACTTCTCTACGGCCGTACCGCAAAGCGCCACCGCCATGCTGGTGACCGCGCTGAAAGATTCGCGCTGGTTTATTCCACTGGAACGTCAGGGGCTGCAAAACCTGTTAAATGAACGAAAAATTATTCGTGCGGCGCAGGAGAATGGTACCGTTGCAGATAATAACCGCATGCCGCTGCAATCTCTGGCTGCGGCGAACGTTATGATTGAAGGGTCGATTATCGGTTACGAAAGTAACGTGAAATCTGGCGGTGCTGGCGCACGTTATTTTGGTATCGGTGCAGATACGCAATATCAGCTCGACCAAATTGCCGTTAACCTGCGTGTCGTTAACGTCAGTACCGGGGAAGTGCTCTCTTCGGTAACCACCAGCAAAACCATACTCTCTTATGAAGTGCAGGCCGGGGTGTTCCGCTTCATTGACTATCAGCGTCTGCTGGAGGGTGAAATCGGTTATACCTCTAACGAGCCGGTGATGATGTGCCTGATGTCAGCCATTGAAACCGGAGTTATCTTCCTGATAAATGATGGTATCGACCGCGGGTTGTGGGATCTGCAAAACAAAGCAGACGTGCAAAACCCGGTACTGGTGAAATACCGCGATATGTCAGTTCCTCCGGAATCCTGACAGGACGCGCATAAAAAAGGCGAGATAGTTATCTCGCCTTTTTTTATTCACTCACCGCTGGCACGTTTTGCGCTTTTTCTCGTCGTGCCGCTAGCCACAGACCACTGTTCTTCATGGCATAGCCAAACAGCAACCCCAGCGCCAGCGAGGGGACCACCAGCTTCCAGTCACCCTGCCCCGCAAAGGTGGCACACGCCCCCATAAACGTGCCGGGTACAAACGACAGCAACAGATGCTTTGCCTGAACGCACATCAAAAACGCGACCACGCCCGTCATGATATAGCCGAGGATCTCCAGATGCGGAGCGAGCGCACTGCCCTTCATGATAACCAGCGCCCAGATAACGCCGCTCATCAGCGTGCAGCCAGAGATAAAAAGCCCTTTGATCCCACCCTGCGGGCAGGCGAAGTAGGCCGTGCAGCCGAGAAATCCAGCCCAGCTGAGCAGTCCGAGAGAGACGGCCACCCATCCCCAAAGTCCGGAGAGGATACCTGTTGTGAGTGCGATACAAAGTAATATGTTCATGGCGCGCATCTTAGCAGAAGCGCGCCATGGAAATGAGATCAGAAGCACATTATATGCAAGGTGATGCGTTGCGTTGCAGAGCTAATGTGATCATGATCACTCTTCATTCTCTTCTTCCAGCTCATCCCACATTGCAGCGATGGCGTCACGCGTCAGGGGAGCCAGCGTTCTCCAGAATGGCGAGGTGGCATGCGCTTCAACTTTCCCAAGGAATGTCCCGACCCACGGCAGCAGGTACATTTCGAACAAGGTTTCGATGGCTTCGTTCTCATCGTCACCGGCGTGGTCCTCAATCCAGGATGCGGCCAGCAGCAGCGTACCGATATGATCGGCAGGCGTGTCGGTCAGCGGCATGCCGCGCTCTGAAAGAAAAGCGCGCACTTCCGCTTCCGTTGCCCCTTCCTGCCAGGCAGAGCGGTAAGGTGAAACACGGCACTCTTCCCCCACAAACAGCGCGTTGTAATCTGTGGAGATTTGCTGCATGTCGCAGCTTTTCTGCAGGCGCTCCAGTAAATCATCCTGTTCCAGCGGCCAGTTCTGCGCCAGTTTCCCTTCACGAATTAATGTAAAGAGCGGGACCAGCAGCGGGTCTTGAGGCTGGCGGTAGTACAGCGTACCCAGCACGCGGCAAAGGATGGAAAACTCATTCATTTTTTTATTCCATTACACAATTAAAGATCGGCAAATTCGGCAATCGGTTCCATTCCGCGCGACTCAAGGAAATCGAGCATGCGACGAGGGGTCACGTTCAGGATTTGCGCTTCCGGGAAGTTAACATCATTCAGCACTTTCAGGCACTCGCTGAAATCACCCAGTGTGAACGCAGTATGGGAATCTGAACCCAGCGCCACCATGCCTCCTGCATCACGCACTGCGGCCGCCACTTCGCGGCAGTTCGCTTCACTGCCCTTACGCGAGTGCACGAAGGAGGAGTTGTTAATCTCCAGCGCCACGCGATGCTTCGCTGCCGCCTGCGCGACAGCCTGAATATCAATTGGGTACTTCGGGTTGCCGGGGTGGCTAATAATATGCACGTTGCCGCTGGCAATGGTGGCAATCATCGCTGCGGTATTGGTTTCTTTATCCTGAGGCGCAAAGACAGGTTCATGGAAACCGGCGAGAATAAGGTCAAGAGATGTCAGCATCGGGCCGGTGCAGTCGATCTCACCGTCGGTATTTTTAATGTTCGCCTCAATGCCACGCAGTATCCCAATACCGTCCACCAGGCGTGGCCAGATCCGCATATTCACAAAATGCCAGTAGTGCGGCGCATCCGCCATATCCGGGCCATGATCGGTGATCGCAAAAAGCCTGATGCCCTTGAGCTTCGCTTGTGCAATGTAATCATGGAGGTTGCTATACGCGTGGGTGCTGGCGACGGTGTGCATATGCAGGTCAACGGGATACATCTCTCTCTCCTCTGCGGTTTTTCCAAAGGATAGCAGTTATCTGCTGCGATTATTAGCAAAAACCCGGCTAACGCCGGGTTTCACTCAGTAGCCGCGCGTTCTGTCGACCTGCCCGGTCACCGCGTTGCCCTGCTCTATCTCACTGATGGTGTGCGTAATATAGGCCACCGCCTCTGCCGGACGCGTCACGGCGGCGACGTGTGGGGTCATCGCCACGCGTGGATGTGCCCACAGCGGGCTCTCTGCCGGCAACGGCTCGCGGCTGTACACATCCAGCATCGCGCCTTTCACCTTGCCACCCTCAAGGGCTTTTAGGAGATCGGCTTCCACCAGATGAACCCCGCGCGCCAGATTCATCACGTAACTCTGATCCACCAGCTGATTCAGAAGCGCGCTATTAATAATGCCGACCGTTTCCGCCGTATTCGGCAGCAGATTGATCAGTACGCGCGTCCCCTTCAGAAACGCCGGGAGTTCATCTGTTCCGGCAAAACTCTCAACGCCAGGATAGTTCTTGCGGCTGCGGCTCCAGCAGCGCAGCGGGAAGCCCCACGGTGCCAGCGCTTCGGCCACTTTTGAGCCGAGCACGCCCGCCCCGAGAATACCGATGGTAAACTCTTCACGTTGATATTCCGGCAGCGGTTCCCAACGCGATTGCAGTTTTAAGGCCTGATAATCGTCAAAACGCCGGAACCAGTGCAGCACCTGACTCACGGCATATTCCTGCATTTGCTGGCCCATGCCGGTATCTTCCAGGCGGAACAGGGGGATTTCCTCCGGCAGCATTTCAGGGTGCGCTTTCAGTTTGCTCAGAATGGAATCCACACCGGCACCGAGGGCAAAAACGGCCTTCAGCTTGCGCCCCTGGAGCATCTCGACCGGGGGATGCCAGACCAGCGCGTAGTCTGCATGTTCGTTATCACCGCGCTTCCATTCACGCACGCGCGCCCCCGGTAACGCTGCCGAAAGTGCCTTAATCCAGTAAGCCGTATCAAAAGTGGGGTGATAGAAGATAATATCCATACTCATTCCTGCCTTTTTTGCGCTGTTTTATTTTCATTTTCAACTGGATTGCCAGCATAACAAATTTATCGCCGGACCGCGTTGCCGATAAAAAAGGCGCTTTCAGCACATTTAAGAATCATGTTGTTTGAAGTTTGTCTAAATGCGCTAATTTACTGAAAAAGTGTGTTGACGGCTGTTCGGCTTTTCCTTACATTAGCGCCCGTCCCGACAACAACGGGATGACAATATGGTGAGGTGTCCGAGTGGCTGAAGGAGCACGCCTGGAAAGTGTGTATACGGCAACGTATCGGGGGTTCGAATCCCCCCCTCACCGCCATATTCAAGACAAGAGCTCGTACGAAAGTACGGGCTTTTTTCTTTTATAGTCTCCGAAAAGGGGGATGAGAACCTTGAGCCCCCTGCGCTCTTTATGTCGGGTGGCGCTGCGCTTACCCGACCTACAAAAAACTACTCTTCAACCATCCGTGCGTACTCTTCTGTAAGAAAATCCACCAGCGCCCTGACGGACGGCAGTAATCCGCGTCTTGATGGATAAACCGCATGAATCACTTCTCTTTTTGGCTCCCACGCCTCCAGCACCCGAATCAGCTCTCCTGATGCCAGCTGATCTTTCACCATCAATATCGGCAGTTGCACCACACCGATGCCCGCCATGGCCGCTTCACGCAGCGCCAGCATGTCGGTGGTAATCAGGCGCGGGGAAAAATGGATTTCTGCTTTCGCGCCTTCCGGGCCGCATAATTGCCATTTATGGATATGCTTACCCTCGCCCATACTCAACCCGGGCCAGGCGCTGAGTTCTGACGGCATCGACGGTTTTCCCAGGCGTTCAATCAAGGCCGGGCCCGCGACCAGGCAATGTCCCCGGTCGGCAAGCACCCGTAATACCAGATCGCTGTCATCAAACGGACGGGGACGCACGCGGATCGCCACATCCACACCTTCCCCCACCAGATCGACCCGCCGGTTCGTTGCTTCCAGCTGAAGGTTGATCCCGGGATAGCGCACCATAAACCGCGCCAGCATCGGGCCGACATGCACATGCAACAACGTGACAGGACAGGTGAGCCTGACGATACCGCGCGGTTCCGCCTGCAGCGCGGCCACGGCTTCTTCCGCCGCTTCCGCTTCAACCATCATGGCTTTGCAGTGTTGATAGAACGTCTGCCCGACCTCCGTTACCGTAAATTGTCGCGTTGTACGTTGAATTAACCGCACGCCGAGCCGCTCTTCAAGCTGCGCAATACGGCGGCTCAGCCTGGACTTAGGCAGATCGAGTGCCCGCCCTGCTGCTGCAAAACCACCGTAGTCGACCACTTTCACAAACCACACAAAGTCATTGAGATCCTGCATAAATCCTCATCGTTCTATTTCCAGAACAGTGAATGCCATTTTCACTCTCTACCGGAACATTAACTCTGAATATAAGCTAATTACATCAACAGAACACCAGGAGTTCATCATGAAAAACGTAACAGGCGTCTATACCGCCCCCCGTCAACACTGGGTTGGCAATGGTTTCCCGGTGCGTTCGATGTTTTCTTATCAGACACACGGCGAGTCGCTGAGCCCGTTCTTACTGCTGGACTACGCAGGCCCACATACCTTCCCGGCGGACGGCACAAAACGCGGGGTGGGCGAGCATCCGCATCGTGGTTTTGAAACGGTCACCATTGTCTATTCCGGCGAAGTGGAGCATCGCGACTCCACCGGCAGAGGCGGCGTCATTGGTCCGGGCGACGTGCAGTGGATGACAGCCGGTGCAGGCATTCTGCATGAAGAGTTCCACTCCAGCGCGTTCGCGCACAAAGGCGGAGAACTCAAGATGATGCAGCTTTGGGTCAACCTGCCGGCGAAAGACAAAATGGCCACGCCGGGCTATCAGAGCATTACCAAAGCCGATATCCCGGTGGTGACGCTGCCCGACAACAGCGGCTCGCTGCGGGTTATCGCTGGTCACTACGGCGATGTTACCGGCCCGGCGCATACCTTCTCGCCGCTGAACGTGTGGGACATTGCCCTCAACCAGGGCAGCCACGTCACGCTGAGTCAGCCAGAGGGCTGGAGCACGGCGCTGGTGGTGCTGGAAGGCCATGTCACGGTGAACGGTACGGCTCACGCGGGAGAAGCACAGCTGGTGGTCATGAGTCAGGAAGGTGACAGGTTACACCTGGAAGCCAGCAGCGATGCCAAAGTACTGCTGATGGCCGGTGCGCCGCTGAATGAACCGATTGTGGGCTACGGCCCGTTCGTAATGAACAGTAAAACCGAAATCAATGAAGCCATTCGTGATTTCAACTCCGGCCGTTTCGGCCAGATCTAACCGTAATAAAGGAGATGAACATGTCTACACCTGCCAACTTTAATGGAGCACGTCCGGTCATTGATGTGAACGATGCGGTGATGTTGCTTATCGACCACCAGAGTGGCCTGTTCCAGACCGTCGGCGATATGCCGATGCCAGAGCTGCGTGCCCGTGCGGCGGCTCTGGCGAAAATCGCGACGCTTGCGAACATCCCGGTGATCACCACCGCTTCCGTCCCGCAGGGCCCGAACGGTCCGCTCATCCCGGAAATTCATGCCAACGCGCCGCATGCACAGTATGTGGCACGTAAAGGGGAGATCAACGCCTGGGATAACCCGGAATTTGTGGCCGCGGTTAAAGCCACCGGACGTAAGACGTTGATTATCGCCGGTACCATCACCAGCGTCTGCATGGCGTTTCCGTCGATTAGCGCAGTAGCTGATGGCTATAAAGTCTTTGCGGTGATTGATGCGTCCGGTACTTACAGCAAAATGGCGCAGGAGATCACCCTGGCCCGTGTGGTGCAGGCGGGCGTGGTGCCAATGGATACGGCGGCTGTTGCCTCTGAGATCCAGCGGACATGGAACCGTGAAGATGCGGCCGAGTGGGCAGAAGTCTACACGCACATTTTCCCGGCGTACCAGCTGCTGATCGAGAGCTACGGTAAGGCGCAGGAAGTGGTGAAAAACAGCGAAGCGCTCGATTCACAGCGTTAAGTGCCCGTGCTGTGACCAAAGCTGATTAAGGCTTAACCGAACACGCACTAAAGCTGAAAATCTGCTTGACCGTTTTAGCGCAACTCCCTATAGTAGCGCCCCGTTGCCCCCCAAGCGGTCAGGCAGCAAAACAATATGGTGAGGTGTCCGAGTGGCTGAAGGAGCACGCCTGGAAAGTGTGTATACGGCAACGTATCGGGGGTTCGAATCCCCCCCTCACCGCCATATTCAAGACAAGAGCTCGTACGAAAGTACGGGCTTTTTTCTTTTATAGTCGCCTTATCCCGCCGACAAGCCTCGTAGGCCCGTGCAAGCGTAGCGCCGCCGGGCGAAACCCACAAAGCGCACATTGCCAGCTGTCTGAGCCCGTATAGCAATACGGGCTACCACGATTAATTGTTCAGTTTCCCTGCGTTCTGCTCTCTCACGACAGAAGTCGTCTGTTCTGGATTTGCAGCAGGTTCATCTTTACGCTCTTCCAGCCAATAATCCGCGTTTTTAATCCCCAGTCGAATCGGGTCAAAGTGCGGATCCACCCCCTGCGCATTCTGAATTTCATAATCCTTAAGGCTGGCAAACGCTTTTTTATGTAAAAGCACAATGGCAATAATGTTAAGCCATGCCATCAGCCCTACCCCAATATCCCCCAGCCCCCATGCCAGATCCGCCGTACGAACTGTGCCATATACCGTTGAAGCCATCAGGCATAATTTGAGCACGAATGTCAGCCATGGACGGTGAATTTTACGGTTGATGAAGGCGATATTGGTTTCAGCAATATAGTAGTAAGCAATAATGGTCGTGAAGGCAAAGAAGAACAGCGCAACAGCAACAAAGTAATTACCAAAGCCTGGCATCATACTTTCCATTGCCGTCTGCACATAGCCAGGCCCTGCTGCCACGCCGGAAATACCGGTATAGAGTGCAGCACCGTCAATGCCCTGCACGTTATACAGACCGGTGATCAACAGCATAAACCCGGTCGCCGAGCAGACAAACAGCGTGTCGATATAGACCGAGAAAGCCTGAACCAGCCCCTGCTTCACCGGATGGCTCACTGCCGCCGCAGATGACGCATGCGGCCCGGTACCTTGCGCCGCCTCGTTGGAATAGACTCCGCGCTTAACGCCCCACATGATAGCCTGACCAAGAATGGCACCAAAACCTGCTTCCAGACCAAAAGCGCTTTTCCAGATCAACAGAATCACACCAGGAAGCTCGGTAATATTAATGGCGATAATAACGCAAGCCACAATAATATAGCCGAGCGCCATAAACGGAACGACCATACTGCTAAAACTGGCGATCCTTTTCACACCACCGAAAATAATAAAACTTAACAGTACGGCAAGTAATGCTGCCGTGACATTTGGATCAAGCCCAAATGCAATATCCAGGCTGGCACCAATCGAGTTTGCTTGTACCCCTGGAAGTAATAAACCGCAGGAGAAAATGGTGACGACGGCAAATAACCATGCATACCATTTAACGCCTAACCCTTTTTCAATATAAAAGGCAGGACCGCCACGATATTCACCGTTGATTTTTTCTTTATAAACCTGGCCCAACGTAGATTCCACAAACGCAGAGCTGGCCCCCAAAAACGCCACAATCCACATCCAGAAAAGTGCGCCCGGTCCACCGAAGGTAATAGCGGTGGCGACGCCAGCAATGTTCCCGGTCCCTACACGCCCTGCCAGCGTCATCGTCAGTGCCTGGAACGACGATACGCCAGCATCGGTAGGACGCCCCTGGAACATCAAGGTAATCATATGTTTTATATGACGTAACTGCAAAAAACGACTACGTAATGAGAAATAGAGGCCGACACCCAGACATAAAAATATTAACGCCGGGCTCCAGATAACACCGTTAATTGCACCAACCAGTTCGTTCATGTATGACCCTCAACGTGATGTTCCAGGGAAACGGTTCCCCATGGGATTTTCTTGTTAGAATGTTGTTTGAATCAGTACGAAACATAGAGAATTAGACACAATACACCAACTTAATTTTCACATCTTAGTAACATTATGTGACAACATTCACGTTTAAATTTGAGCGAACAATTAGCGCGATCATGATATTCATGGGTACTTTGTGGATATTATAAATACACATCACATTTCGCTGAGCGTGATAAAAAACCAGCGTCAAAAATGAATAACCGACATGATGAATTCCGCAAGACAGGCAATCTTTTAAAAGACAACCAGACGCGAGTCGTGAGAAGAAATAAAAGAAGCTTCCCGGCATTACGCCGGGAAGGGATGACAGGTGAGCGGTAAAACGGCGATGTTTTACCGTCAGTCGGAATAGACTTCCAGCGTGCGCTGGCACAGCGCCGACCGCACACAATCTTCTTTGGTAAAGCGTACTACCCCAATCATGTCGTCTTCCTCAAAACGTGACATGGCGTCGCTCAAGCCGGATTTCACGCCGGATGGCAGGTCGCACTGGGTAATATCGCCATTGACGATAACCGTCACGTTCTCCCCGAGGCGCGTTAAGAACATCTTCATTTGCGCAGCGGTCACGTTCTGAGCCTCGTCAAGAATGACGACCGCATTTTCAAATGTACGTCCGCGCATATAGGCGAACGGCGCGATTTCCACCTTGCCAATCTCTGGTCGCAGGCAGTACTGCATAAAGGATGCACCCAGTCGCTTCACCAGCACGTCATAAACGGGCCTGAAGTAAGGGGCAAACTTCTCCGATATGTCACCGGGTAAGAAGCCGAGATCTTCATCAGCTTGCAGTACCGGACGGGTAACAATAATTCTCTCCACGTCCTTATGGATCAGGGCCTCCGCTGCTTTGGCTGCACTGATCCAGGTTTTCCCGCATCCGGCTTCACCGGTTGCAAAGATGAGCTGTTTACTCTCGATAGCATTCAGGTAGTGCGCCTGAGCCTCATTGCGCGCCACAATTGGGGAATTATCACGGCTGTCCCGCGCCATGCCAATTGCTTCTACGCCACTCATCTGCACAAGCGAGGTGACCGATTCTTCTTCACGCTGTTTATGACTACGTGAATCCCGTCTCAGCACACGTTTTGCTTCGCGACGAGCTTTGATCACTGCTTTTTGTCTTCCCATGGATAGCACCTTGAGTTGTTGGTATTCATCACACGCGCCAGTTTCGGCACGATTATGCGCACGAACATCAGAGGGTTGGCTTCCTTGTAAGCCATTGCTTGCCTTGCCGGATGACGATACAGAATAGCTACGCGCACCATTCTGCACGTCGGTAGAATCTGGTTTCTGAATAGAAGGGGAGAATTTAGTGGTGAGGAAATCGCTGCCGGAGTCTGAGCCTCCGCGCCGGGTACTGCGGTTGTTGTGTTTACCTTGTCCAGTACAGGACGATACCATTCGCGATCTCCATAGTGATTCAGCATCACTGCCGGGAACTACCGCTGTCTTATCTTAAGTACATCAGGGATTATCATAAATGCAACATTTATTTTACCTGAATGCAACTTTTAAGACTGCTCCTGCAGTTGAAAACAGTCTCATACAGGAATATTACAGAAATATAACAGAGGGATAGTCATATGAAAAAATAATGTCCCCGCGAACTATCGCAGGGACAATTATCAGGCTTCTATCAGCCCTTGCGCGAGCCAGGCGTTCGAATTGCGCACGCCGGGCAGCGCGAAGAAATAGCCGCCGCCGATAGGTTTAACGTACTCTTCCAGCGCTTCGCCGTTTAACCGCTTCTGCACGGTGAGGAAACCCTTCTCCAGATCGTGCTGATAGCAGACAAACAGCAGCCCCATATCCAGCTGACCGGAATTGGTCACCCCCAGCGAGTAGCTATAGCCCCGGCGCATCATCAGGCTTGACTGCGTCTCTTTAGTGCGCGGATTCGCCAGCCGGATATGGCTGTCCAGCGCAATGGTATCCCCATTAGGATCGCTGGCGTAATCCGGCACATCATGCTCGTGCTTCATGCCAAGCGGCGCCCCGCTCTGCTTGTCACGGCCAAAGATCGTCTGCTGCTCTTTAAGCGGCGTGCGATCCCAGAATTCCACATGGAACTGAATCACCCGCACCGCCTGATAGCTCCCGCCGACGGCCCAGGCAGGCTCACCCTGATCGGCTGTGACCCAGACGACCTCTTTCATTAGCGCGCCGTTGCTGCTGTCCGGGTTGGCGGTGCCATCCTTAAAGCCCAGCAGGTTCACCGGCGTCTCTTTGCCTTTGCTGCGGGCAGCATGGTCAGAGATAAACCCTTCCCGCTTCCAGCGCACGCTCAACAGATCAGGCGTGTGTTTGATGATATCCCGCAGAGCGTGGATCACCGTGTCCTGCGTGTTAGCGCAAATCTGCAGGAGCAGATCGCCGTGGCAGAGAGCAGCATCCAGAGAATCATTCGGGAAACGCGTCATTTTTTGCAGCGCTTTCGGCTTCTGTTTTGCCAGCCCGTAACGTTCATCAAACAGCGATTCGCCCAGCGACACCGTAATGGTCAGATTATCCGGGGCGATGAACGACCCTAAGATCCCCGAGTCCATTGGCGGCAGACGTGGGTTTGGCGTTTCTGGCGCCGGTCCCCCTGCAGTCAGAAACGCGATGCGGGTGGTGAGCAGGCGAAACAGGCGCTCCAGGTCAGCTTTATCACTTGCCAGCGAATCAAAGGCCACCAGCATCATGGAGGCCTGCTGTGGTGTCAGAATGCCCGCCTGATGTTCGCCATAGAAAGGCTGCGTCTCCATACGGGCATCCGGTGACAGCGTACCGGGCGCACTTTGCGGTTTTGCCGCATGCGCCACCGGACACCCTCCGGCCAGGGCAAATGCGCCCCCCAGCGCCCCTACCCCTTTCAACAACCGACGACGTGACGGTTCTGCCACGTCGTATTCGTCATGCTTGTTCATCGTGCTTAGTCCAGACCCAGTACGCCACGCAGCAGGGAGAGATCTTCCGCCAGGGTGGTAATCGGGCCTTTCAGCGCGTTACGGTCGGCGTCGGTCAGTTTGTCGTAGGTTTCAAACCCGTCTTTGGTGCGGTACTTCGCCAGAATTGTGTCGACTTTCTTAAAGTTGGCATCCACTTTTGCCAGCAGCTCGCTGTTCTCTTTCTGCAGCTGTGGGCGCAGCAGGTTAACAATTTTCTGCGCGCCATCGACGTTCGCCTGGAAATCCCACAGATCAGTGTGGCTGTAGCGATCTTCTTCACCGCTGATTTTGCTGGCGGCCACTTCTTCAATCAGTCCGGCCGCACCGCCCACCACTTTAGATGGCGGGAAGGCCAGCTCGCTGATGCGCTTTTGCAGCTCCAGCACGTCGCTGTTGAGCTGATCGGCATACTTCTCCATCCCTTTGGTAGAGTTATCGCCAAACAGGGCTTTCTCCAGACGGTGGAAGCCGGTGAATTTTGGATCGGCCGCTTTCTGCCCGTAATCGTCTTCACGGGCATCAATGCTGCCATCAAGATCGGAGAACAGCTCCGCAATCGGCTCAATGCGCTCGTAGTGCTGACGGGTGGGCGCATACAGGGATTTCGCTTTGTCGATATCGCCCGCTTTCACCGCATCCGTAAAGGCTTTGGTTCCCGCTGCCAGGTCTGCCGTCTCTTTGATGACATACGCTTTATAAGCGGTGATGGCATCGCCCAGGCTCAGCAGGGCCGTGCCTTTCGCGGCATCCGCTGTGGCATTCCCCTTAACGATGAGCTTACCTTTCGGGTTGGTCAGCAGACCGCAGGTCATGTCATATTCACCCGGCTGCAGGTTAGCCGTCATTTTCTGGCTAAAGCCCGGCGCGATATTTTCGCGCTCTTCCACGACCATCACGCCTTTGAGAATTTCCCACTCCAGCGCTTTCTGGCTGTGGTTCTGAATAATAAATTGTGTCTTACCGCTGTTGACCGTAATGGTCATCGGCTCACACTGCTTATCATTCACCGTCACCTTGACCTGTGGAATATCAGCAGCCTGAGCGGCGAAGGCAGAAGCAACAAGCGCTGCCACACCAACCTGTAACGCACTACGACGAAATTGAATTGCCATGACCCTTCCCTTTTAAAAGTATGTTGTAACTACAGTAAGCACATCAGGGCGCAGTACGCGACGGCTGAGCGCTGGGGCGCGATGGCATAAAGAAGAGCGCCAGCGCCGGAATAAGATAGATAAAGTACATCGCCACTTCACTGACGCTTGGCGTTTCCTGATAGCCGAAGATCCCTTCGAGCAGCGTGCCGGTCAGTGAATGGGTAGAAAGAACATTGCTAAGATCGAACGCCACATCCTGGAAGTGGTTCCACAGACCCGCCTCATGGAAAGCGCGGATCGCCCCTGCCGCCAGCCCTGCGGCCACCAGCAAAATGAACAGGCTGGTCCATTTAAAGAAGGCCCCCAGGTTCAGGCGAATGCCACCCCAGTAGAGCAGGAAACCCAGCACCACGGCCGTTGCCAGCCCCAGCATCGCCCCCAGTGGTGGCCAGATCCCCACATCCTGCTGAAAGGCAGCCAGCAGGAAGAAAACGGATTCCAGACCTTCACGCGCCACGGCGAAAAAAACCATCATGATCAGCGCCCAGCCGTGATGATTTCCCTTCTGCAGGGCATTATCTACCGCCTGCTCCAGCTGCACCTTCACGTTACGCGAGACTTTACGCATCCAGAACACCATCCAGGTGAGGATCACCACCGCTATCACGGCAACGATACCTTCGAACAGCTCCTGCTCTTTCTGCGGGAATTCACCGGTGGTTTCATTGATCAGAATGCCCAGGCCCAGACAGAGCGCAGCGGCGAGGAAAACCCCTATCCACATCACCCCAATCCAGCGTCCGCGCTGGGTTCGCTTCAGATAACTGGCGATGAGGCTAACAATGAGGGCCGCTTCCAGGCCTTCGCGTAACATAATGAGAAATGGAACAAACATGCCGACACCTTAAATGTTTATCGCGGTCAACTGATGCAAAGAAAGGTAAATTCTTGTGATAGTGATTATCATTACGGCGATAAGAAAAACAAGCGAAATGTGTGGTTTTTGATGACGAGTTGTAAACGCATCGCGGGGTAATAGTTGCGCTCGTGACGTTCCGGTTTATAAGGTATAACGAAAATGCCCATTTACGGTTAATCAGCGCTGTGGCTAAATATCCGCCTCGCAAACTAACCGAAAATAAACCATGTTTAAGATTGTCCATTTCCTGCTGGCGCTGGTGATTATTCTTGCGCTTGCCTGGCTGGTAAGTTTTGACCGCCGAAAAATTCGCATTCGCTTTGTTTTACAGCTGATCGTTATTGAAATTGCGCTGGCATTCTTTTTCCTGCACGCCGAAAGCGGGTTATTCCTGATTAAATACGTCTCCGGTTTCTTTGAATCACTGCTGAAATTTGCCGGCGAAGGGACCAATTTCGTCTTTGGCGGAATGGGTGAAAAAGGGCTGGCGTTCATTTTCCTCGGCGTGCTTTGCCCGATTATTTTTATCTCCGCACTCATTGGTATTCTTCAGCACTGGCGCATTCTGCCGATTTTTATTCGGCTGATTGGCACGCTGCTGTCAAAACTGAACGGCATGGGCAAGCTGGAATCCTTTAACGCGGTGAGTTCGCTGATCCTCGGACAGTCTGAAAACTTTATTGCCTACAAGGGCGTACTGGGCGATCTCTCGTCACGTCGTCTCTTCACCATGGCGGCCACGGCCATGTCGACCGTCTCCCTGTCGATTGTCGGTGCCTATATGACCATGCTCGACGCTAAATTTGTGGTGGCGGCGCTCATTCTGAACATGTTCAGCACCTTTATTATTCTCTCCGTCATCAACCCGGTTCGCCCGGAAGCGGAGCCGGATATTAAGCTCGAAAAACTGCATGAATCCCAGAGCTTCTTCGAAATGCTGGGCGAGTATATTCTGGCCGGTTTTAAAGTGGCGATGATTATTCTGGCGATGCTGATTGGCTTTATTGCGCTTATTAGCGCCATTAACGCCCTCTTCTCCAGCGTATTTGGCATGAGCTTCCAGCAGATCCTGGGCTATGTGTTTTATCCGCTGGCGTGGCTGGTGGGTATTCCGCTGAGCGATGCCTTAAATGCCGGCAGTATTATGGCAACTAAGCTGGTAGCGAATGAATTTGTGGCGATGATTGAGCTGCAAAAAATTGCGCATCAGATGTCACCGCGCGGGCTGGGGATTTTATCCGTGTTCCTGGTGTCGTTCGCCAACTTCGCCTCTATCGGTATTGTCGCAGGTGCAATCAAGGGCCTGAACGAGCAGCAGGGCAACGTGGTGTCGCGGTTTGGTCTGCGTCTGGTGTATGGCGCGACGCTGGTGAGTTTGCTGTCGGCGAGCTTTGCGGGCCTGGTGCTGTGATGTGATGCCGGGTGGCGCACAGCGATCCCGGCCTACGATACAACAACGGCGGGTTATCCCGCCGTTTTCATTAAAACTGCACACACACCGGCTGATCGACCCGCATCACCGACTCCTGCGCAAAGCGGGATTTATAGATCCCGCGTAACGCCTCAATGTTCTTCTCGCTCTGCGCATCTTTTCCGTGGATCAGCATCAACGCCTTGCTCGGCTCACGCGCCACTTTACCGTCGTTGCCCAGCCACTGTCCGCGCGCATCAAACACCGTTAAGCCGTCACGAAAACGCGGCGTCACGTCCCGGTCAACAAACTGCTGCCACTCGTCGGGGGTGATCTGCGCCCCGGCCGGACGATTTAAGCCGAAATAAAGCGTGGTCTGCTGCATCTGGTTATCCACTTTGCAGGTGTCAGTCGCCATATACTGCGACGGTGCCGTACAGCCAGCCAGCATCAGGAATGCCGCTGCCAGTAACCCTGTTTTGATTGTCATGCTTCGCTATCCTCATTGTTATAAGTGCAGCGATATCACCGTAAATTACGGATTTTGGCAAGAAAAAAGCCGGGTGGCGCTGACGCTCACCCGGCTTACAGTGTGCAGGAAGAAAAATTACTCAGCCTGGAGCTTCGTCGGCGGCGCAGTGTGGTAATGGGCATCCGCTTCCGCAAAGCGTTTCTGCATGGAGGCAGACGGCGCTTTACCCAGCAGGCTAAAGACCACAATACCGAGACTGCCGAAGATGAAGCCCGGGATAATTTCGTACAGGCCCAGCCACGCGAACTGTTTCCAGACGATAACCGTGACCGCACCAATAATCATCCCCGCCAGCGCGCCGTTACGGGTCATACGCGACCACATCACGGAGAACAGCACCACCGGACCAAACGCCGCACCAAAGCCCGCCCACGCGTAGCTCACCAGACCCAGCACGCGGTTTTCCGGGTTCGATGCCAGCGCAATGGCCACCAGCGCCACCACCAGCACCATGAAGCGCCCTACCCACACCAGCTCTTTCTGGCTTGCACCTTTACGCAGGAATGCCTTGTAGAGGTCTTCGGTGATCGCACTGGAGCAGACCAGCAGCTGGCAGCTCAGGGTGGACATCACCGCCGCCAGAATAGCGGAGAGCAGAATACCGGCAATCCATGGGTTAAACAGCACCTGCGCCAGCTCGATAAACACACGCTCGGCGTTCTGGTTTACCGCGCCCGCCTGCGCCGGGTTGTTGTTGAAGTATGCAATGCCAAAGAAGCCCACCGCGCACGCCCCTGCCAGGCAGAGGATCATCCACGTCATACTGATGCGACGCGCATGAACGATGGTGTGGTGAGAATCGGCCGCCATAAAGCGCGCCAGGATATGCGGCTGACCGAAATAGCCCAGACCCCAGCCCATCAGGGAGACGATGGCGACAAAGTTCAGCCCTTTCAGCATATCGACGTTTTCAATGCTCTTCTGCTTGATCACTTCCAGCGACTCGCCAAAACCACCTACGGTGAAGATCACAATCACCGGGGTCAGGATCAGGGCGAAAATCATCAGGCTCGCCTGCACGGTGTCGGTCCAGCTTACCGCCAGGAACCCACCCACGAAGGTGTAGAGGATGGTAGCCGCCGCACCGGCCCACAGGGCGGTTTCGTAGCTCATGCCGAAGGTGCTTTCGAACAGACGCGCACCGGCCACAATGCCGGAGGCACAATAAATAGTGAAGAACAGCAGGATCACCACCGCCGAGATAATGCGCAGGATGCGGCTGTTATCTTCGAAACGGCCGGTGAAATAATCCGGCAGCGTCAGGGCGTTGTTGTTCACTTCGGTATGCACGCGCAGACGGCCTGCTACCAGCTTCCAGTTAATCCACGCCCCGAGAGTCAGGCCAATGGCGATCCAGCTTTCAGAGATGCCGGAGATGAAAATCGCACCCGGCAGCCCCATCAGCAGCCAGCCACTCATGTCCGATGCCCCCGCAGAAAGCGCAGTCACCATTGGGCCTAAACTGCGGCCACCCAGAATGTAGTCGTCAAAGTTCTTTGTAGAACGCCATGCCAAAAACCCTATCAGGATCATGCCAAAAATATAAACGAGAAATGTCACCAGCATCGGTGTGCTCATTGCCATTCAAATTCTCCAAAAGTCGAGCGACAACCGTCCGGGTTGCCTTGTTATGTCATCACCGGAACGGGGTGATGGGTATCTGTGTTTCTGTTGGCCGCGCGTATCCTGCCGTAAGCAGTGCTCGCACACAAACGATTTAACACTGCATTTACATCAAATTCATCCCCGGTTTTATATGTCTTTCCTATAGGTTGCACTCGCTCACATTTATACGGGTTGCACCTTTTAAAAGTGTTAAGTACCGCATAAAAACAAGCTTCGTATGCAGAAGCCAGCGCTTTTTTCCAGCTAACCATCCGTTAACAATCCATTCATTTTTCAGCTTGCTAGCCGGGTCACATTTAACACGGTTGCACAAAGTTGCAACATGGTGGATATTTCAGGCTAACCACCGAACACGATCAAAGAACAACAGGAGTTTTGGCATGGGCATGACCACCATGGGGGTTAAGCTGGATGACGCAACCCGCGAACGGATTAAGACCGCAGCAACCCGCATTGACCGCACGCCGCACTGGCTAATCAAGCAGGCAATTTTTAACTATCTCGAACGGCTTGAGAGCGACGAAGGTCTGCCCGAGCTGCCCGCCCTGCTGGCAGGTGCCGCCAATGAGAGCGAAGACGCGCCGGTTGCTGGCGACGAGAATCATCAGCCGTTCCTGGAGTTCGCGGAGCAGATCCTGCCGCAGTCCGTCAGCCGCGCCGCCATTACCGGTGCGTACCGCCGTGCTGAAACGGACGCCGTGCCAATGCTGCTGGAGCAGGCTCGCCTGCCTGAAGCCGTCGCCGCGCAGGCGCACAGCCTGGCGTATCAGCTGGCCGACAAACTGCGTAACCAGAAAACCGCCAGCGGCCGTGCCGGTATGGTGCAGAGCCTGCTACAGGAGTTTTCCCTCTCCTCCCAGGAAGGCGTGGCGCTGATGTGTCTGGCAGAAGCACTGCTGCGTATTCCTGATAAAGCCACCCGCGATGCGCTGATCCGCGACAAAATCAGCAACGGCAACTGGCAGTCACACATTGGCCGCAGCCCGTCGCTGTTCGTTAACGCCGCCACCTGGGGTCTGCTGTTTACCGGCAAGCTGGTCTCGACCCACAACGAAGCGAACCTCTCCCGCTCCCTGAACCGTATTATCGGCAAGAGCGGCGAGCCGCTGATCCGCAAAGGCGTGGATATGGCGATGCGCCTGATGGGCGAGCAGTTTGTTACCGGTGAAACCATCGCCGAAGCGCTGGCCAACGCCCGCAAGCTGGAAGATAAAGGGTTCCGCTACTCTTACGACATGCTGGGTGAAGCGGCTCTGACCGCTGCCGACGCGCAGGCCTACATGGTCTCTTACCAGCAGGCGATCCACGCCATCGGTAAAGCGTCCAACGGTCGCGGTATTTATGAAGGTCCGGGCATCTCAATCAAGCTCTCCGCCCTGCACCCGCGCTACAGCCGCGCGCAGTACGACCGGGTGATGGAAGAGCTCTACCCGCGCCTGAAATCCCTGACCCTGCTGGCGCGCCAGTATGACATTGGCATCAACATCGACGCCGAAGAGGCAGACCGTCTGGAGATCTCGCTCGATCTGCTGGAAAAACTGTGCTTTGAGCCAGAACTGGCAGGCTGGAACGGAATTGGCTTTGTTATTCAGGCCTACCAGAAACGCTGCCCGTTCGTTATTGATTACCTGATTGATCTGGCCAGCCGCAGCCGTCGTCGCCTGATGATCCGACTGGTAAAAGGCGCTTACTGGGACAGCGAGATCAAACGCGCCCAGATGGAAGGTCTGGAAGGCTACCCGGTTTACACCCGCAAGGTTTACACCGACGTCTCTTACCTCGCCTGTGCGAAAAAGCTGCTCGGCGTACCAAACCTGATCTACCCGCAGTTCGCTACCCACAACGCTCATACCCTGGCGGCGATCTACACCCTGGCCGGGCAGAACTACTATCCGGGCCAGTACGAATTCCAGTGCCTGCACGGCATGGGTGAACCGCTGTACGAGCAGGTCACCGGTAAAGTGGCAGAGGGCAAGCTTAACCGTCCGTGCCGTATTTATGCTCCGGTGGGTACCCATGAAACCCTGCTGGCGTACCTGGTGCGTCGTCTGCTGGAGAACGGGGCGAACACCTCCTTCGTTAACCGCATTGCCGATACCACCCTGCCGCTGGACGAACTGGTTGCCGATCCGGTGCAGGCCGTTGAGAAAATGGCGGCTCAGGAAGGCCAGATTGGTCTGCCGCATCCGAAGATTGCCCTGCCGCGCGAGCTGTACGGCAAAGGCCGCATCAACTCGGCGGGTCTGGATCTCGCCAACGAACACCGTCTGGCATCTCTCTCCTCTGCCCTGCTCAACAGCGCGCTGCAGAAATGGCAGGCCAAACCGATGCTGGAACAGCCGGTCGCAGACGGCGAGATGCAGCCGGTCGCAGACGGCGAGATGCAGCCGGTGATCAACCCGGCAGAACCAAAAGATATTGTCGGCTACGTGCGTGAAGCCACGGAAGCGGAAGTGGAGCAGGCGCTGGAAAGCGCGGTAAACAACGCGCCAATCTGGTTCGCCACCCCGCCGCAAGAACGTGCCGCCATTCTGGAACGCGCCGCGGTGCTGATGGAAGATCAGATGCAGTCGCTCATTGGTATCCTGGTGCGCGAAGCGGGGAAAACCTTCAGCAACGCCATCGCCGAAGTTCGTGAAGCCGTCGACTTCCTGCACTACTATGCAGGCCAGGTACGCGATGATTTCGATAACGAAACGCACCGCCCGCTTGGTCCTGTGGTCTGTATCAGCCCGTGGAACTTCCCGCTGGCGATCTTCACCGGCCAGATTGCCGCCGCGCTTGCCGCAGGCAACAGCGTGCTGGCCAAACCGGCGGAGCAAACCCCGCTGATTGCCGCTCAGGGGATTAACATCCTGCTGGAAGCGGGCGTACCGGCGGGCGTGGTGCAGCTGCTGCCTGGGCGGGGTGAAACAGTGGGTGCGAAGCTCACCGCGGATAACCGCGTGCGCGGCGTGATGTTTACCGGCTCGACCGAAGTGGCCTCCCTGCTGCAGCGTAACATCGCCACCCGTCTGGATGCCCAGGGCCGCCCAACGCCGCTCATCGCGGAAACCGGCGGCATGAACGCCATGATTGTCGACTCCTCCGCGCTCACCGAGCAGGTAGTGGTAGACGTGCTGGCCTCCGCCTTTGACAGCGCGGGTCAGCGCTGCTCCGCCCTGCGCGTGCTGTGCCTGCAGGACGACGTGGCCGACCACACGCTGAAGATGCTGCGTGGTGCCATGGCCGAGTGCCGCATGGGCAACCCGGGCCGCCTCACCACCGATATCGGGCCGGTGATCGACGCGGAAGCCAAAGCGAATATTGAAAACCACATTCAGGCCATGCGTGCCAAAGGCCGTCCGGTGTTCCAGGCCGTGCGCGAGAACAGCGAAGATGCCCGCGAGTGGCAGACCGGCACCTTTGTGCCGCCTACGCTTATCGAGCTGGCAAGCTTCGACGAGCTGAAAAAAGAGGTCTTCGGCCCGGTCCTGCACGTGGTGCGTTACAACCGTAACAACCTGAATGCATTGATTGAGCAGATCAACGCCTCCGGCTATGGCCTGACGCTCGGCGTGCATACCCGTATCGACGAAACCATCGCCCAGGTCACCGGCAGCGCCAAAGTGGGCAACCTGTACGTCAACCGCAACATGGTTGGCGCGGTCGTGGGCGTGCAGCCGTTCGGCGGCGAGGGGCTCTCCGGCACCGGTCCTAAAGCGGGTGGCCCGCTCTATCTGTACCGTCTGCTGGCGAACCGTCCTGAGCGCGCGCTGGGCGTGACGCTGGCACGCCAGGACGCGGACTATCCGGTGGATGTCCAGTTGAAAACCGTGCTGACGCAGCCGCTGGAAGCACTCATCAGCTGGGCGGAAAAACGTCCTGAGCTGCGCGCTGTCGCACAGCAGTACGGCGAGCTGGCGCAGGCTGGCACGCAGCGTCTGCTGCCGGGTCCTACCGGCGAACGCAACACCTGGACGCTGATGCCGCGCGAACGCGTGCTGTGCGTGGCGGATAACGAACAGGATGCGCTGGTTCAGCTGGCCGCCGCGATGGCAACGGGCTGTGAAGTGCTGTGGCCGGAAGACGGTCTGCACCGCGATCTGGCGAAGCAACTGCCGAAAGCGGTTTCTGCCCGCATTCACTTTGCGAAGCCTGATGCCCTGCTTGCGCAGCCGTTTGACGCGGTTATCTACCACGGTGATTCCGATCAGCTGCGTGAACTGTGCGAGCAGGTTGCGGCCCGCAGCGGGGCGATTGTTTCGGTGCAGGGCTTCGCCCGCGGTGAAACCAACCTGCTGCTGGAGCGCCTGTACGTGGAGCGTTCGCTCAGCGTCAACACCGCGGCAGCGGGCGGTAACGCCAGCCTGATGACAATCGGGTAATCGTGTACACTCTCCCCGGTGACGCTACGCTAACCGGGGTTACAACTTCACCTTAGGCCGGATAAGCACAGCGCATCCGGCTTTTTTACACGGAGGGGATGATGAAAAGAGTATTTCTCGCAGGCGCCGCCCTGCTGCTGAGCGCCAGCGCGCTGGCCGACGAGTGCGACAACGCCACTACGCAGCTTGAACTGAACACCTGTAGCGCGCAGCAGTATCAGGCCGCTGATAAAAAGCTCAACCAGACTTATCAGTCCGCCATTAAGCGTGCGGCGGCCCCACAGCGTGACCTGCTGAAAAAGGCGCAGCAGGCGTGGATCGCCCTGCGCGATGCGGATTGCAATTTTATCGGTTCTGGTACCGAGGGAGGCAGCGTGCAGCCTATGATCATTAGTCAGTGCCTGACGGAGAAAACCGTGGAACGCGAGGCGTTTCTGGCCTCGCTGATGCAGTGTGAAGAGGGCAACTTAAGCTGTCCCCTCACCCCATAGGGGCGAGGGAGAAAAGACAGCACAGAACAGTCCCCTCTCCCACCGGGCTGAGGGTTCCCCAGAAAAATGAAAAGCACGATGAAGTGTGATCTACTGGTTGCGCTAACAAATCAGAAGAGACCTCATCGTGCCTTTACAGACAGTCTGCCAGAAATTTTTCTCCGCGTCTTTACCGGACGTTCACAGCTTCCGGATTAATGTCCTTGTTTCCATGGCCGTTGCCCTCACGCACGGTGCGGATCTGACCCTGACCAGCCTTGGTCGCACTCTTCCCGGCAGGGCGCACGTCAAAAATAAAATTAAACGTGTTGACCGTGCCCTGGGTAATACCGCCCTTCACCGGGA
>NZ_LNII01000155.1:0-226 GCF_001463365.1 Enterobacter sp. 50793107
ACCACTTTGTGATTCATGACTGGGGTGAAGTCGTAACAAGGTAACCGTAGGGGAACCTGCGGTTGGATCACCTCCTTACCTTAAAGAACCTGCCTTTGTAGTGCTCACACAGATTGTCTGATGAAAAACAGCAGTAAAAAACCTCTACAGGCTTGTAGCTCAGGTGGTTAGAGCGCACCCCTGATAAGGGTGAGGTCGGTGGTTCAAGTCCACTCAGGCCTACCAA
>NZ_LNII01000156.1:0-942 GCF_001463365.1 Enterobacter sp. 50793107
TGATTGATGAAAATCATCATAAAGTTTGTGTTCTTTTAGTCGATTTTAAGTGTATATATATCATGTGCGCGCGATATAGAGATGTTTCCTTTCAAAGTCAATTATTTCATTGCTAAATCGTGCTTATTGAGCGGAAATCGTCCAATTCGCATTGAAAATCGATTGGAGAGATCCTATATAAGGAGTATAGTTAGTGACCCAAGAATTTAGAGATGCTGTAAAAGTGACAGATGCAGAAGCTTCTTTTCAAGAAAGGCAACTGTATCAGGTTCAGATAGCTGTGAAGGCTTTGATTGATTTCGTTGTCACTAGCTTTGAAGAGTTGGGTATCGAAAAGTTACATGAGCTCGTTGATCCGTCACTTGATGAGGTTCATGAGATCATTCTCAAGCTTGATACCAAAGCCAAGCAACTTGGCGCTCTTGACCTACAGCAGGTATTGCTTACCGCGCAGATACTGATTCGTGATATTAAACAGAAAAACCCAGATCTGTGTGCACAAAGCTCCAAAATTCTCAAAGGGGCTGTAATTTTTAAATAACTTTCTTTTGGATGAAACGAGGCACTGCGGAGGCGCATATGAATAAACTCCACACAATTTCTGAGATGCTTAAACTGGCTGGCCGTCTTAATGAAATCGTTGCAGAAATGCAAGCTCGCAAGGATGCTATCCTTGCAGAAATGAACAAGAAAGCTGCATAACCCAGTTCTAATGTTCATATTAAACCCGGCCACCGCGCCGGGTTTTTTTGTGTCTTCCATACCGAGATCCAAAAGTTACTGCGCTGGCGTTAAAATCAATGACTTACACTAACCACTAAAGCAAGCATCCAATGCAATTCAATCACTTATGACGTGATCCAAAATAACCTGCGCTGGCGCATGTTGCTCCTGCACTTTTTTGTCACTCCTGCACTACCTTCCTTTCCGCACTATCTCGGC
>NZ_LNII01000157.1:0-42633 GCF_001463365.1 Enterobacter sp. 50793107
AGATGTGTATAAGATACAAGGGTCTGTGTTTCATTTTCTGGCGGAAAAGATTCCACCATTATGTTCCATTTAACAGCCCGGCAGGCCCGAAAAATGGGAAAGAAAATCTGTCTGTTATTTATCGACTGGGAAGCGCAGTTCACCTGTACCATTCAGCATGTGAATAACATGATCGCACAATACGCCGATGTGATTGAAAAATGCTGGTGGGTAGCGCTCCCGTTGACCACGCAAAATTCACTTTCACAGTTCCAGCCCGAATGGCAGTGCTGGGAGCCGGGTAAAAACTGGGTACGCACGCCCCCGGAAGAGGCGGTAACCGATCCAGATTACTTCTCGTTCTACCAGCCCGGCATGACCTTCGAGGCCTTTGTTCGTGAATTTTCCGACTGGTTTGCCAAAAGGCGCCCGGCAGCAATGATGATCGGCATTCGTGCCGATGAATCCTACAATCGCTTTTTGACGATCGCCAACGCACGAAAGCAGCGCTTTGCCGATGACAAACCCTGGACCACCGTCGCCCCCGGCGGGCACGCCTGGTATGTCTATCCGCTTTATGACTGGAAAACCGCCGATATCTGGACCTGGTTTGCGAAAACGGGCGGGTGCTATAACCCGCTTTACGACCTGATGTTTCAGGCTGGCGTGCCGCCGCGCTATATGCGCATCTGTGAACCCTTTGGCCCGGAGCAGCGTCAGGGATTGTGGCTCTATCATGTTGTGGAGCCCGAACGCTGGGCGGCGATGTGTGAGCGGGTAAACGGCGTGCACAGTGGCGGGGTCTACGCGGGGCAGGACAATCATTTCTATGGCCACCGCAAAATTCTGAAACCCGACGCGCTCAGCTGGCGGGAATACGCCATGCTGCTTCTCGACAGCATGCCGCACACCACCGCGGAACATTACCGCAATAAAATCGCGATCTATTTGCACTGGTATCAGAAGAGAGGCATGGCCGATATTCCCGACACCCAGGAGGGCGATATCGGCGCCAAAGATATCCCGTCCTGGCGACGCGTGTGCAAGGTATTACTCAATAATGACTACTGGTGCCGGGCGCTGTCATTCAGTCCGAACAAACCCAGGCATTACCAGCGTTACAGCGAACGGATGAAATCAAAACGCAAGGAGTGGGGGATCTTATGCAGCAGCAATTAATTAACGAGATGAAAAATTATCTTCAGTCTCTTCCCGAAGATAAACGCATTGAAGCCATTAACGCCTTTCGCCAGGCTATCCATGAAAATAGCCCTTTTCGCGAACAGCCTGTCGACTGCGTGCTGTGGATCAAACAGGACGAGATTACCGCGAACGATTACAACCCCAACAACGTTGCCCCGCCGGAAAAACGGCTGCTCTGTAAATCCCTGGAGATGGACGGTTTTACCCAACCCATTGTAGTGACGGAAAGTGAGGCCCGGCATTATGAAATTGTCGACGGCTTCCATCGGCATGAAATTGGGTCCAACCGGGCGGTATTGAAACGCCAGCTTAAAGGCTATCTGCCTGTCACCTGTCTGCGTAAAGAGCGGCAGAAAAAGTTCGACCGGATAGCGGCCACCATTCGCCACAATCGGGCGCGCGGCCGCCATCAAATTAATGCGATGTCCGATATCGTCCGCGAGCTGGTGCAGCTTGGCTGGGACGACGAGAGAATCAGTCAGGAACTGGGAATGGATAGCGACGAGGTATTACGCCTCAAGCAAATCAACGGTCTGCTGGAACTCTTTGCAGACCGACGTTATTCAGAAGCCTGGACGGTCAAATAATCAAAGCGCGTTAAGACGTTCTGCCGCCGCCAGCAGCGTCGATTCCTGTTTCGCAAAGCAGAGACGAATCAGCTTATGCGGGAAGGGATCGGCGCAAAAGACGGATAACGGGATCGCCGCCACGCCCACCTCTTTGGTCAGCCACTGGCAAAAACTGACGTCGTCCAGATCGGAGATGGCGCTGTAATCGGCCAGCAGGAAATAGGTGCCTTCACACGGCAGGATCTCCAGACGGCTCTGACTCAGGGCACTCACAAACCGATCCCGGCGTGCGCGGTAAAACTCGGGCAACTCACGGTAATGCTCAGGCTCAGCGCGCAGCATATCGGCCAGCGCCAGTTGGGCTGGCGTGTTCACCGCAAACGTCAGGTACTGGTGCACTTTACGCAACTCCGCGCTGATGGCCGCCGGCGCCACGCAGTATCCCACCTTCCAGCCGGTCATATGATAGGTTTTACCGAATGACGACACCGCCACAGCGCGCTCGCGAAGCTGCGGATGGGCCAGCACGCTGACGTGCCCTTCCCCGGCAAAGCAGATGTGCTCATACACTTCGTCGCTCAGGACATAAATTTCATGTTCCGCAATGGCCTGCCACAGCGCGGCGAAATCGCTCTTCTGCCACACGGTCGCCGACGGGTTGTGTGGTGTATTCAGAATGACCAGCCGGGTGTTGTCGCTCAGCAGCGCAGCAAACGCCTGCCAGTCGGGGCGAAAATGCGGCGGCTGTAATGCCACGCGCTTCACCACGCCGCCGGACAGTTCGATGGCAGGCGCATAGCTGTCGTAGCTTGGGTCAAAGCAGATAACCTCATCGCCCGCGCGAACCAGCGCGGTGATGGCCGCATACAGCGCTTCAGTCGCACCTGCCGTCACCGTAATGTCGCTGTTGGCATCCGGTTGATAGCCATAGCATTCCGCCGTTTTATCCGCAATGGCGTCACGCAGTGCCTGCACACCGGTCATCGGCGCATACTGATTCGCCCCCTGGGCAACGTGCCAGGCCAGACGCTCCTGCAAATAGCCTGGACCATCAAAATCCGGGAACCCCTGCGAGAGGTTAATGGCGTTGTGCTTCTGGGCCAGAGCGCTCATCTGCGTAAAGATAGTGGTGCCCAGGTTGGGAAGTTTGCTTTGCGGAATCAATGCGTTATTGCTCATTGTGGGGTGCCTGCTTGTAATACTTATGTTGCTGCCACTATAACACGATGTTAGTCTTTGGCAATCAAGACGCTTAGACGTCTAAACAATATGAATATTCCTGACCGAGAGGGTAAAAGGAAATGACAGACAACCTGCAACTCACGCAACTGGTCGAAGCCTGCCGCTGGATTGGCGCCAAAGGCTGGGCCCCCGCCACCGGCGGTAACATGTCGGTACGTCAGGATGAAAACCTGTGCTGGCTCAGTGAATCCGGCAAAGACAAAGGCAGCCTCACGCCGGATGATTTTCTGCAGGTGGAGATCGCCACCAATCGCGCCCCCTCTGGCCGTAAACCTTCGGCCGAAACCGGGTTACACACGCTTATCTATCGCCTGTTCCCGGAGGCCAACGCCGTACTGCACGTCCACACGGTGAACGCCACGGTGCTCTCGCGGCTGGTGAAAGAGGCGGAGTTGCACATCAGCGGCTTTGAAATGCAAAAATCCCTCACCGGGCAGACCACGCATCTGGCTACGGTTGCCATTCCGGTATTCGATAACGACCAGGATATAGACGCCCTCGCTTCGCGAATCGCCCATTACGCGCAGGAGCGCCCGCTTAATTATGGTTTTCTTCTGCGCGGCCATGGCTTAACCTGCTGGGGACGTGATGTGGCCGAAGCCCGCCGTCATCTGGAAGGATTAGAATTCTTATTTGAATGCGAAATGCGTTTACGACAACTGGAGAAGATATGATTCGCGCGATTGTGACGGATATTGAGGGAACCACCAGCGATATCCGTTTTGTCCATGATGTTTTGTTCCCTTATGCGCGTGAGCGTCTGGCGGCCTTCGTCACCGCCCAGCAGTACGCAGAGCCGGTCAAATCGATTCTGGACAACCTGCGCGATGAAATCGACGCTCCGCACGCCAGCGTCAGCGATCTTATCGATACCCTCTTCACCTTTATGGATGAAGACCGTAAATCGACGGCGCTGAAGGCCCTGCAGGGAATTATCTGGCACGACGGTTACGTCAACGGCGACTTTACCGGCCATCTCTACCCGGACGTGCTGCCCGCGCTGGAAAAATGGAAAGCGCAAGGCATTGATCTCTATGTTTATTCCTCTGGCTCCGTCGCTGCGCAGAAACTGTTATTTGGCTACAGCGATGAAGGTGATATTACTCATCTGTTCAGCGGCTACTTTGATACCCATATTGGTGCCAAGCGTGAGGTGCAGTCTTATCAGAATATTGCGGCGCAGACGGGCATCGCCCCGTCGCAGATCCTGTTTCTGTCGGATATCCATCAGGAGCTGGACGCCGCTGAACAGGCCGGTTTTCGCACCCTGCAGCTGATTCGCGGTGATGATGACGGTGCAAGCCACCATCATCAGGTTCACCAGTTCGACGAGATTAACCCGGAGCAGATCCCTTCATGAGCGCATTAACCATTTATTCCGATAAAGACGCCAGTAAGCACCTGTGGCACAGCACCGACGCCGCCGAGATCGCCCAACAGCTCAACGCCAAAGGCGTGCGTTTTGAACGCTGGGCGGCTGACCGTGATTTAGGTCGCGACCCTGCCCCAGAAGTGGTCATTGACGCTTACCAGCATGCCATCGACAAGCTGGTCGCGGAGAAAGGCTATCAGAGCTGGGATGTGATCAGCCTGCGCGCCGACAACCCGCAAAAAGAAGCGCTGCGCGCCAAATTCCTCAACGAGCACACCCACGGCGAAGATGAAGTGCGCTTTTTCGTGGAAGGCGCGGGATTGTTCTGCCTGCACATTGACGATGAGGTGTATCAGGTGCTGTGCGAGAAAAACGACCTGATTTCGGTGCCAGCAGGCACACCGCACTGGTTTGATATGGGCTCAGAGCCAAACTTTACGGCCATCCGTATATTCGATAATCCGGAGGGCTGGGTGGCGCAGTTTACCGGTGATGCGATTGCGGATGCGTATCCGCGTCTGGCATAGATGAAAATTGCTCCCTCTCCCTTTGGGAGAGGGCTGGGGTGAGGGGGAACATACCGCTCTGGTGGTCATTTCCGCAGTCACACATTAATTAAATGCTGGCAATAATCCTCTGCACATCTGCCCCAACCAATTTTGCCAAATGCACAAATTCCACCACATCCAACCTACGCTCACCACTTTCCACTTTAGCGATAAACGACTGCGGTTTTCCCAGCGCCTCCGCAAGCTGCGTCTGAGTAATCCCTTTCTCTTTACGTGCCTTCTTCAACGAATTGATAACTCGCTGGTATTCATCTGAATAAACTGAGGCCATTGTTCCGATTCCATACAAATATCCTGAAATCGAATATCCTCCTATTGTCTTTTTATCCCAAAACGGGATAATTGAGCCCGTAACGAACTTACGTAAGGAGGACACAATGCGTGATAAAAACTGGCATCCTGCCGATATCGTTGCCGCGCTAAAGAAACACGGAACAAGCCTGGCAGCCTTGTCACGTAAGGCTGGACTATCATCATCTACACTGGCAAATGCGCTTTCCCGGCCATGGCCTAAAGGGGAATGGCTAATCGCTCAGGCGCTCAACATCTCGCCAGAAGTGATATGGCCGGAAAGGTATTTTGATGAAAAGGGGACACCCATTTTTCGTCAGAGAAGGGCGACAAGAAAACGCCCCCATCTTTAACACTATCACCGTATGCTCCCCCTCACCCCAACCCTCTCCCTCAAGGGAGAGGGGGTCTGAGAGACTTCACATACCCCACCAGCTGATCCAGCACGATCCCCCAGCCTTCATGGAAGCCCATCTGTTCATGCTGCTCACGGATTTCTTTCGTGGGATGGCGCGCAATCGCCGTATAGCGGGTTTTGCCCTCCCCAAGATCTTCCAGCAACAAAATCGCCGTCATAAACGGCTTTTCGGCTGGTTTCCACCCTTCGGTATAGCCGTCGGTAAAGACCAGTTTTTTACCGGGATCGATTTCCAGGAAAACACCTTTATTGTCCATTTTTTGCCCGTCCACGTCGAAAACGGTATTGAACCGTCCACCCACGCGCAGGTCGAGGTCGCATTCGGTCACTTTATGGGGGGCAGGAATAAAGAAGTTTTTGATGTGCTCTGGCGTCGTCCAGCAGAGCCACAGCAGGTCGCGCGGTGCATCCACCACGCATTCCAGTTTTAAGTCTGTTTCGGGATCGAGCGTCACGATGTTGTCCTCTCAGGGGAACCCCTTACAAGGATAGCCGGACTCAGGCGAATTTCCCCTTTGCTACCGCTTCCGGCGTGACCACGCCCGTATCCAGTACCCAGCCGCTAATCAGCGAGGCTGGGGTGACGTCAAACGCCGGGTTGTAAACCTGCGCATTTTCCGGTGCCCACTGTACCGCGCCGAAGCTTCCCGCCACGCCCGTTACTTCACTGGCCGCGCGCTGCTCAATCGGGATCGCCTCACCGTTCGGGCACGCCGGGTCGAGGGTGGTTTGCGGGGCGGCGACATAAAACGGAATGCCGTGAAATTTCGCCAGCACCGCCAGGGAATAGGTGCCGATTTTGTTCGCCACATCGCCGTTGGCGGCAATACGATCTGCCCCCACCCACACGGCATCCACCTCCCCTTTTGCCATCAGGCTGGCGGCCATGGAGTCGGTAATCAACTGATACGGCACGCCCAGCTCGCCGAGCTCCCACGCGGTCAGCCTGCCGCCCTGCAGCAACGGACGGGTTTCATCCACCCAGACGTTGCTGACGTTGCCCTCCTGATGTGCGCGAGCAATAACACCCAGCGCAGTGCCGACGCCTGCGGTCGCCAGACCGCCAGTATTACAGTGGGTCAGCAGGCGGCTACCGGGCTTCACCAGCGCGCTGCCCGCTGTCGCAATGGCGTCACAAAGCTGTCTGTCTTCGTCAATCAGTCGCAGAGCTTCCGTCACCAGCGCCGGAACGAAATCTTCCTGCCAGAGCGCCTGCTTCATGCGGTCGAGATTGTTCATCAGGTTGACCGCCGTCGGGCGGGCAGCGCGCAGCGTTTCCAGCGCCAGCGCCAGCTCGTCGCGGCTTTTCCCCTTTTCCGCCAGCAGCGCCAGCAGCAGACTTGCAGAGAGACCAATCAGCGGCGCACCGCGCACCCTAAGGGCGTGAATATGCCCCACCAGCGCCTCGACCGTTGAGGCGTCAAGCCAGCGTTTCTCCTGCGGAAGGGCCTGTTGGTCGAGAATAAAGAGCTGATTATCCGCCACCCGCAGGCTGGTCGTCTGTAATGTCTGCATGTCGTTAATTCCCTGTTGCGTTGTTGTAGCACATTGTGTCAGGATGAAATCCAGATGTATAGACGTCTAAATGTCTTTATTCGCAAATCAGTGAGGAGCAGGCAATGTCGCAATACCGTACCTTTACCGCCCAGGACGCCGTGGAGTATGCCAGGCAGTTTGGCGGCCTTGATAATCCATCATCACTGGTAGAGGCGCAGGAAGTGGGCGACGGCAACCTCAATCTGGTCTTCAAAATTTTCGATGCTCAGGGCGTGAGCCGCATCATCGTAAAACAGGCGCTGCCATACGTTCGCTGCGTCGGTGAGTCCTGGCCGCTGACGCTGGACCGCGCCCGTCTTGAGGCGCAAACGCTGGTGGAGCATTACAAGCACAGCCCGCAGCATACCGTGAAAATTCATCATTTTGACCCGGAACTGGCGGTCATGGTGATGGAAGATCTCTCCGACCATCGCATCTGGCGCGGGGAGCTGATTAAGAATAACGCCTACCCGCAGGCTGCGCGTCAACTGGGAGAGTATCTGGCGCACACGCTGTTCCACACCAGCGATTTTTACCTGCACCCGCACCAGAAAAAAGCGCAGGTTGCCCAGTTCATTAACCCGGAGATGTGCGAGATCACTGAAGATCTGTTCTTTAACGATCCGTACCAGATCCACGAGCGCAACAACTATCCGGCTGAGCTGGAAAACGATGTCGCCGCCCTGCGCGATGACACCCAGTTGAAAATTGCCGTGGCCTCCCTGAAGCATCGCTTCTTCTCCCACGCCGAAGCGCTATTGCACGGGGATATCCACAGCGGATCGATTTTCGTGGCCGAGGGTAGCCTGAAAGCGATCGACGCCGAATTCGGTTACTTTGGCCCGATTGGGTTTGACGTGGGCACCGCCATCGGCAACCTGCTGCTGAACTTCTGTGGCCTGCCGGGGCATTTAGGCATCCGCGATGCCGCTGCCGCCCGGGAACAGCGTCTGATCGACATTCAGGCGTTATGGAATACCTTTGCGGAGCGCTTCCAGGCGCTGGCGCACGAGAAAACCCGGGATGCCGCGCTGAGTGCGCCGGGCTATGCCTCTGAATTTTTGAAAAAGGTCTGGAGAGATACCATTGGTTTCTGCGGAACGGAGCTGATTCGCCGCAGTGTGGGGCTGTCTCACGTCGCGGACATCGATACCATTCAGGACGACGCGATGCGTCACGAATGTCTGCGCCACGCCATCACGCTGGGTAAAGCGCTGATTGTGATTGCCGATCGCATCGACAGCGTGGAAGAGCTGGTGGCAAGAGTGCGCCAGTACAGTTAAAAAAACCTCCCTTTCGGGAGGTTTTTGCATCAGTTTTTGGTGAGCGTGGTGGTCACGGTGTAATCGAGAGACCACGACGAATGCCAGTCTTTACCGGCAAACTTGATATCCCCCCGGTAAACCCCGCTCGGGAGATCCGGGTTATCGGCCTCAACATACTTAAGGCTGGCGCTATAGCCTGTGGTTTCCCAACTGCTACACAGAACCGCCACATTGAACGGACGGGTGGAGCAATCCGATCTGCGCTGCGCGCGAATCTTCACGTCCCGGGTATTGCCTTGTTCGTCCTTCATCGGCACGACAAGCGTACTGTAACCTTCTGCGGTCCATACCAGGGACGTCGGCCCCTGCGTACTTCCCGTTGCCACAAACCCAAGCGAAGGGAAGCCAAATATTGCGCCCGTACTGAATGCGCTTGTCGAACCGGTGACGCTCCACATGGCTGAATAGCTGGCAATAAACACAACCGTTTGATCGGTTTTAGTGGTGTTATTACTCTCTGCACTCACCTTTGCCGTACCGGTATCCGGGCCACTCAGCTTCACGGTCGCCACGCCGCTGCCATTGGTCACACTGGTTTGCGCTGAAAGGGTATTAAGCGTGGTGTTCCAGTTGACCGTCGCATTTTTGACGGCATTACCGTTTACGTCTTTCACCACTGCGGTGTAAGTAATGCGGTCGGTGTTGACTACCGCGTGGTCAGAACTGGCCTTGAGGCTCTCAACCCTGGCGGTAGTCGCATCGCCAATAAATGTTACCGGCTCCGCGTTTATCGCCGCCGTTGAACCGACAACTGTTGCGCTAACCGTTGCCGTTCCGGCCGTTGTCGTTGACGCCGTTACAACCGCCTGACCCGCTTCGTTGGTTTTTGTGCTGGCGCTGGCAAGCTTCACGCTGCTGTTATCTACACGCCACGCCACATCCACACCGCTAAGCGGGTTATGGTTGGCGTCTTCGACGGTGGCGGTCCAGCGTATGGTCGCGTTCCCGTCAGCCACCGCCTCTTTTTTATCCGCACTCAGGCTCGTAAATTGCGCTGTCGCCGGATTACCGGTCACGGAGAGAGTAAGCGTCTGACCGCTACCATTCACCGTCGCGGTAACCGTGATTTTGTCCGCTTTGCGCGATGAGAAGCGCGTTTCTGCCTGCCCTTGCGCATTGGTCATTGCTGAAACGGGCGTCAGGGTCACATCGGCGGCATCACTGCTGCTCCAGTTAACGGCAACGCCTGGTACAGGGTTCTGATGGCTGTCCACCACGGTTGCGGTTAACAGTACGGTATCGCTGTCGGCCACAATGCCGGTCGTTTTATCCGCCGTGAGGGTAGCCAGCTTTGCCGTGGTGGTGTCACCGGTGAAGGTCAGTTTTGTCACACGTAACGTGTTATTGCCGAACGTGGCCTGAAGAGTATATTCCCCCGCGGTTTCAGAACGTAACGTCACGCTCGCCTCACCCGATGCATTCGTCACGCTGTTCGTATCGGATAACGTCGCGCCGGAAGGGCTCACCGCCCAGCCAACCTTCGCTCCGTCAACCGGGTTGTCATTGGCATCCACAACGGTAGTGCGCACGGTGATACCGTCGGTGCCATTGGCCACCGCCGTCACGCTGTCGGCGGCCATCTCCGTCATTTTCGCGGTCGTGAGATCGGCCGTGAAGGTTGCGCTGTCAGCACGAACGGGGGCGCTTTCAGCGGTCTGAGCCGTGATGACAACGTTGCCTGATTTCAGCGAGGTAACCACCAGCGAGGCATTGCCCTGCGCATCCGTCCGCGTACTGCTGGCGGCGAGCTTAACGTCTGGGTTATCTGCCGACCAGTTAACCTCTACGCCCGAAATGGCGTTACCCTGCAGATCGCGCACCTGCGCCGTCCAGGTAATACTGTCGCTGCCGTTGGCCACGGCCTGTTGCTTATCGGCCACCACGGCGGCGATACGCTGCGTGCTGGTGTCAGCGACAAACGTTACGGCTTCTGCTTTCACCGCATTCTGCTGATTTACATCAGCATAAACCCAGGCAACGCCCGTTTTTGCTGACGACAGCGACAGCGTTGCGTTTCCGGCAGCGTCGGTAACCGAGGTTTTGCTTCCTGCGGTCGTGCCATCTTCCCGCTTCACCGTCCAGTTAACCGTCACGCCTTCAAGCGGATGATTGCTGTTATCTGCGACCTGCGCGGTATACGTTACGCTGTCGCTGTTATTGGCAACAATGCGGGTTTTATCGACATTGACCGATCTCACCTGTGCGCTGGCTTTGTCCGCAACGAATTTTAGCGTCGGGGTAGAGAGCGGGTTACCGTCCGCCAGTTGCGCACTCACTGTCGTCGAAACCACGTCACGGCTAATGAGCTGAATGCTGGCCTGCCCTTGTTCATTGGTGAGGGTGCGTTCAGCAGACAGCTGAACCGCAGCGTTATCCGCTGTCCATTTCACCTCTTGCCCCGAAACGGGATTGCCGGACCGATCGACAACGCTTGCCACAACGACAATTGGCGTTACGCCGTCTGCCGGTGCGCTTACGGCCGACGGACTGAGTGATGCAAGTTCCACTACCTCGGACACCGCCTCTTCAGTCACAGAGGCGGTAGCAAGCTTAATATTGCCATCGATGAACGTCTGAATGGTGAGGGTGGCAGGCGCGGTTCCGCTGATAAGCGTTGCGCTGTATACGCCGCTGCTCGTTTCGCGAAACGCGCTTATTTGCGGTGCGACAGGCGCCGCGGTGCCTGTAACGGCATTTTTCAGGGTGATCGATGCGCCAAGACGCTCCGATAGCCCGGTTGCGGTCTCGCCGGATGCGGTTTTTAACGTCAATGTTAATACCGACTGACTGGTGCCATCCGCCGGTAAGCGGGACGGAGACGCCGTCAGGCTGGGCTGCAGCGTGGTCACATCCATGCCGTTTACGTTCACCGTCATCCTCGCGGTATCAGAAGCGTTACCGTGCTTATCCCAGGCCGTTGCGGTTAACGTATACGCGTTGGAATCGCCATTTTTCCAGGCTGGAAGCGTAATCACCACCTGGGCCGGATCGGCACCCGGTGTGATTTTGCCGCCGTTACGTATCAAATTGTCACCCTGCCAGTCGATGCGTTCGAGCCCGTATTTCGTTTTAACCTTCGCGGTTACGGTCTGGCGGGCATTTTCATTCCCGGCAATGTTTTCTGGCAGTGCGAGTGAAATCAGCTCCTGCTTACGGTAATCCAGGACAATATTGTTATTACGATCGACCAGCTCCTGACGTGACCCCAGTAGCGTACGGCGTGCCCCCACCTGGTCCGCATCAAGCTGCGTGCGCAGCGGCACGCCCGGCGCCCAGTTGACCGCAAGGTTAAACTGCGTATCCGATGCCTCGCCTTTACCCATTTTTTGGTTTACACCCAGGGTAACCAGCGGAATGGGCGTATAGCTCAGTCCAACGGTTACGGCGTAAGGATCTTTCTGACGATCGTCCTCATCGTCACCGAAAAGCCCGACGTGCTGACCATAGTATTGTTCGTAGACGAGGTTCGCCCCAAGCTGCGGATAGGCGGGAAGATACCCGGTTGCACGCAGGTCAAAGCCGTTCGCCACGCGCTCGTCATAATCGCGATAGCGGGACGAAGACATCCAGTCGCTTAAACGGTAGTAGCCGTTGGCTGAAAGACGCAGATAGTCCCAGCCTAGCTCGGCTCCAACACCAAGGCGCTGATGCTGATTCGCCGAAACCTGGCGATCGTAAAAGGTATTCACGCCCCACATCCATGCGGTATTAAATTCACGGTAGCCAAACCCGACATTAACGATATTTCTGTCGTCGTGACGACGGCCACCCAATTGGGTGAACACCAGCGACGTTTTTTGCTCGTATAAAGGGATAAGCAGATCTAACTCCGCGTCCTGAATGGAAAAATGCTCATCAGTACCGATATTCAGACGCGTGGTACCAAATTGATTTAACCAGGACTCAATTTCCTGCGTGGCGGTATTTGTTGCCTGGGACGTAATTGCGCTGGCGACAGAACGGCCACTGCCGCTCTCCAGCAGTGACCCCGCCTGCACGGCGGTTTGTGCCACTACCCGCTCGGTGGTTTGCGGCTCGGCTACCTTATCCTGCGCGGCGACGGGCGTCGCGCCCAGCGAAAATAACGACGGCGGAAGGAGTTGCAGTGCTATTTGCAACCAGGCTGCACATTTTTTCAGGCTCATTAAATTCATCCTTGAATAAAAAAAGAGCCATAGTACGTATCAGGACTTAAAGATAAAGTCGGCGCGTTTATTTTAAGAATCTATAAATATAAGCATTCACCTAATAAATATATTTCAGTTCCCCATTCCCTTTCAGCCCCAATATTCAATCACCGACAACCCGCCGTTATAATCCGTGCTGTAAATAATTCCCTGCGCATCCACAAAAACATCACACGACTGGATCACCTGCGGGCGATTCGGGCGTGTATCCATCATCCTTTCAGGTGCAGCAGGTACCAGCGCCCCCGTTTCCACCGGGCGGTAGGGATTCGAAATGTCATACGCACGCACCCCTGCATTCTGAAAGGTGGCGAAGATCAGCGTGGAGCTGACAAAGCTTCCCGGCCGGTTCTCGTGCAGATTATGCGGGCCGAAATGCGCGCCTTTCGCCACGTAGTCTCTTTCATCCGGCTGCGGGAAGGTGGAGATACTTACCGGGTTCGACGGCTCGCGGATATCAAACAGCCAGATGAACTTCTCGCCGTCCTCCTGGTTGTCGAGCACCGCTTCGTCGAGCACCACCAGCAGATCGCGGTCCGGCAGCGGCAGCGCGGTATGCGTCCCGCCACCAAACGGCGGGCTCCAGTTGCGGTGGCTAATCAGCTTCGGCTGAGTGCGATCTTTGACATCCAGCAGCGTTAAACCACCGTCACGCCAGCTGCCGTATGCCGTATCCCCGGCAATAATGGCATGATGCAGCGCGTAGCGTTTGCCTTCCGGCCACTCTGGCCGTTCACCTGCGGCCTGATTCATGCCCGGCAACCACCAGCGCCCTGCCACTTCGGGCTTACGCGGATCGGCCAGGTCGATGGTCAGGAAGATATAGTCGGTAAAGCCGTCGATCAGCGCCGACACATAGGCCCAGCGACCGCCGACGTACCAGATGCGGTGGATACCAATGCCATTTAACGACAGAAAACCGATTTCACGCGGCCTGTCCGGCGTGGAGATATCAAACACGCGCAGCCCGGCGCTCCAGCCTTTGTCCTGCACGTCGCTGACGGTCTCCCCTACCTGACGGGTGTAGTAGACCTTTTCATCGGCGAAGCGGGCATCGGCAAACAGATCCCGGGCGTTAATCACCAGTAGCAAATCGTCGTGTGCCTGCAAATGCACATTCCAGGTGCCGGGCGGCGCGGGCACATAACCCGCCGCTTTCGGGTTTTTCGGGTCGCGCACGTCAACAATCGAAAAGCCCTGCGACACCATATGGCCAATATACGCATAACCGCGGTGCACCATCAGTTGCACGCCGTCCGGGCGACCGCCCTGGTCGCTATGGCCAATCAGCCGCATATTGCGGCTGTATTCAGGGGTGGGTAATGTTGTCACCTTTAGCTCCTTTCGCCGGGTGGCGGCTGCGCCTTACCGGGTACTATTTTGACTTCGCTTCCAGCGTCGCAAACCACGGCGCAATAAAGTCTTCGGTCTGTCCCCAGCCCGGAATGATTTTCCCCAGCGACGCCACGTTCACCGCACCCGGCTGGGCGGTCAGCAGCGCCTGCGGGATCGCCGCTGCTTTAAAATCATAGGTCGCAGGCGTCGGCTCTCCGGCAATCTTGTTAGCGATCAGACGCACGTTAGTTGCCCCAATCAGCTTTGGATCCACCGCCACGCTCACTGCCCACGGGCTTCCCGGCTCGCGCATCAGCTGTAAATCCTGGTTGGAGATGTCGATGCTGTAGAGCTTGATTTCAGTGCGGCCATTCTCCTTCAGGGCTTTATACGCCCCCTGGCTGAAGGCGTCCCAGGTGCCCCAGATAGCGTCGATTTTACCTTTCGGGTATTTCGCCAGAATTGCCCCGACCTTGTTGGCGGTATCGCCCTGCACGTCCGACGACACCGCGCCAATAGACTCCAGCTCTTTGATATTCGGGTACTGTTTCTGCAGTTCCTTATACGCCGCCTGACGACGCTCCATCGGCGGGAAACCGGCGACCCACAGCTTGACGATATTGGCCTTGCCGTTGAAATCTTTCGCCAGCTGGCCGAAGGAGAGATTCGTCAGGGAGGCATCGTCCTGCTGGGTGACCGTCACGCCTGGGATCTCGCCATTGACGGCGGTATCAAACACCGAAACCTTAATCCCGGCATCCACCGCCTTCTTCACCAGCGCGGTCGCATACGGATCACGCCCCTGAGAGAGAATAATCCCGTCATATTTCTGGCTGATCGCCTGATTAACAAAGTCCTGGAATTTTGCGTCGTCACCGTTGCTTAAAAAGGTGCTGACCTTAAAGCCAAGTTTTTTCCCTTCCTGAATCGCCCCGGCGACAAACTGCGTGGTGTTGTCATCCGAGCCAAGGTTGCGGATCACCGCAATGCGAATGGGGCCGTCGTGGTTGGCAATGGCCGCCGGAACCGGTGCAGGCGTGGCCGCAAAGCCCGGCAGAGAGGTGAGTAACCCAAGAGCCACCAAAGAGAGTGCAATCTTTTTCATTTTTTATCCCGTTGTGTTGTCAGCGTTTTTGTATGTAAGTAATCGCCAGCGCCACGGCAAGCACCAGCCCTTTTATAATGTCCATGGCGTAATACGGTACGGAGAGCATCACCAGCCCGTTCGACAGCACGCCCAGAATGACCGCCCCCACCAGCGTTCCCAGCGCGTTCGGCTTGCCGGACCCAGCCAGTGAAAAGCCGATCCACGCTGCCGCCACCGCGTCCATCAGATACCCGCCGCCCGCATTCACCTGCGACGACCCAATGCGCGAGGCCAGCAAAATCCCGCCCAGTCCGGCCAGCAGCGAGGCAAGCACGTAGGCCGCGACCTTGTAGCGCGTGGTGCGAATGCCTGAAAGGCGCGCCGCCTCCGGGTTGCCGCCGATGGCATACATGCGCCGGCCGTGGGTGGTCAGTGACAATCCCAGCTGTGCCAGCAGGGTCACCGCCAGCATGATGATGACGATGGTCGGCACCTGCCCCAGCAGGCCGAACGCCGCCGGAATGGTTCCTTCCGCCATTTCACCGCTCGGCAGCACCATGTTCTCGGTAATTGACCCGCCGTAGCTGTAGGTCATCGCCACGCCCTGTATCACGAACAGGCTGGCAAGCGTCGCGAGCATGTCCGGAATACGCAGAATGACGATCAGAAAGGCGTTAAACAGCCCGACCAGGGTACAGAGCGCAAGGGTGATCACAATCGATTCGGTGGTGCCGAAGCCGTGCCAGACGAAGAGCGAAATCACCAGTGCATTCGCCAGCGACGCCGTGGAGCCAACGGAGAGATCGAACCCGCCAACGGTCAGCGAAATCGACACGCCGATGGCGATCACCGTGACGATGGCGATCGAGCGCAGAATGTTGATGATGTTGTTCGGGTCGAGAAAGCTGTCCGACGCCAGGCCAAAAACCACCACCAGCGCCACCACGGTGAGCAACATACCCCACCGGTAGAGAAAATCGAAAATCTGTTGACGGCCAGACGCCGCCGCGGTCACTGAAAGGGCTTTGCTCACGACGCCGTTCCTCCGGTTGAATAATAAAGTAGTGTCTCTTCCCGCGCCTCGGCCCCGGGGATTTCCGCCACGATGCGTCCGTCCCAGAGCACGCAGATGCGATCGCACAGCCCCACCAGCTCGGCAAATTCGCCCGAAGCGTAAATCACCCCTTTCCCCTCGCGGGCCAGGCCGTCGATCAGTTGAAACAGATCGGTCTTCGCTTTGACGTCAACGCCCTTGGTCGGCTCGTCAAATATCAGCACGCTGGCGTCATTGCGCAGCCATTTGCCAATAGCAACCTTCTGCTGGTTACCGCCAGAAAGCCGACGTAAAACCTGCCCCGGCCCGCGTGTTCGCACGCCGACGCGGGCAATCACCTCTTCCGCCCAGCGCCACGCCTGACGATGACCAAAGAGACTCCAGCGCGAAAAGCTGTTATCTGCCGTCACGGCCAGGTTCATGCTCACCGGCTCGTCGATGAAAATCCCCTCCTTGCGTCGCTCCTCCGGTACCAGCGCCAGCCCGCGCAGCACGGAATCGGCCGGATCGCGCGGTTTCCAGGGCTGATGATTGAGCTCGCCACGCTCCACCCGGCTTTTGCTGGCACCAAACAGCGCCTTGCAGAGTTCGGTTTTGCCTGCGCCCGCCAGCCCGGCAATGCCGAGGATTTCGCCTTTACGCAGATTCAGGGAGATATCTTTCAGCAACGCGTCGTCGTGCAGCCCCTCCACCCGCAGCAGCGTCTCGTCGCTATGCACAGGACGGGCTGGCGGGTAGATATCGCTCAGTTCGTGGCCGAGCATCTTCTCGACGATCACTTCACCGCTGAGATCCGCCATCGGGCCGGTCTCAATCAGCTTGCCATCACGCAGCACCGTTAAGGTGTCACAGATGGCTTTCAGTTCATGAATGCGGTGCGAGATAAACACCACGCCAATGCCCTGCTGCTTTAAACGCCGCACCACCGCGAACAGGCGTTCACTGTCGTGGGCATCCAGCGGTGCGGTAGGTTCATCGAGGATCAAAAAACGGCAGTGATGCGACAGCGCCCGCGCCAGCAGGATCTGCTGTTTTTCAGCCAACGAACAGCTGTCGATGGAACGGCGAACGTCCAGCGTAACGTCGAGCTGCGCCAGCGCCTGCTTCGCCTGTTGACGAATAGCACGCCAGCGGTAGCGATGTCCCGGCTGCGCCAGCTGGTCGAGCATGATGTTTTCAGCGATGCTCAGCCCCGGAACCAGCGCCACGTCCACTTCCTGCTGCACAAGGTGGATCCCCAGCCGTTTGGCATCGAGCGGTTCGCGGATCGTCACCGGCTGGTTATTAATGCAGATCTCCCCCTCATAGCGATCGTGCGTTCCGCACAGCACCGCCATCAGCGTCGATTTCCCCGCGCCGTTAGCCCCGGTCAATGCATGCACCGATCCGCCGTTCAGGGTAAAGTCCACGCGCGACAGCGCCTGAAAGCCGGAAAAGGCCAGGCTGATACCGCGCATCTCAAGGCGACTGGAAACCATCCGCGTAGGATCCTCATTAATAGTTTGATTTATTGAATTTTTCACAGCTCCGGTTGACTGACAACGACAGAAAAGGCATAAGATAAAGCCAAATATTATTAGCCATCCGGATGTCCAGACATAACATCGGGTTAGCGCTTGCTAAAAAAGGATAACACCATGAGCAACACCGATATCCGCGTCGTTCCCGGCCCGGCGAACTACTTTTCTCATCCCGGAAGCCTTGCGCATCTGCATGACTTCTTCACCCCGGAGCAGCTTTCCCGCGCGGTGTGGATCTACGGCGAACGCGCGCTTGAAGGCGCACGTCCCTACCTGCCGGAGAGCTTTGCGGCCCCCGGCGCAAAACACCTGTTGTTCAAAGGCCACTGCAGCGAGCGTGACGTCACCCATCTGGTGAATGAATCCGGCAGCGAGGCGGCCGTGGTGATTGGCGTTGGCGGCGGAGCGGTGATGGATACGGTCAAAGCCGTGGCGCGTCGTTTGGGCGTTCCGTTCGTGGGTATTCCGACCATCGCCGCTACCTGTGCGGCATGGACGCCGCTCTCCGTCTGGTACAACGATGCCGGGCAGGCGCTGCAGTTTGAAATTTTCGACGATGCCAACTTCCTGGTGCTGGTGGAGCCGCAAATCATCCTTAACGCCCCGGCGGAATACCTGCTGGCTGGTATCGGCGATACCCTGGCGAAGTGGTATGAAGCGGTTGTACTCGCACCGCAGCCTGAACACCTGCCGCTGACCGTACGTCTGGGGATTAACGGCGCGCTGGCTATCCGCGACGTGCTGCTGGAACGCAGCGAGGACGCGCTGGCTGACCAGCAGCGCGGCGAAGCAACGCAGGCATTCAGGGATGTGGTGGATGCCATTATTGCCGGTGGCGGCATGGTCGGTGGGCTCGGCGAACGTTATACACGCGTGGCGGCGGCACATGCGGTGCATAACGGCTTAACCGTCCTGCCGCAGACGGAAAAATACCTGCACGGCACCAAAGTGGCCTACGGCATTCTGGTGCAAAGCGCCCTGCTCGGTCAGGACGACGTGCTGGCGCAGCTTATCACCGCGTATCAGCGCTTTAACCTGCCGACCCGGCTTCGCGAGCTGGAGGTGGATATCAACAACGGTGACGAACTGGACAAGGTCATCAATCACACCCTGCGCCCGGTGGAGTCGATTCACTATTTGCCCGTGGCGCTCACACCTGATGTTCTGCGCGCGGCGTTCGAGAAAGTGGAATCCTTCAGCCGTTAAACGCGCCGAGCGACTATACCTAATGATGATTCTCACCACTCTCGCAACGAGGTCATCATGCAGATCGATTTAACAGGTAAGAAAGCGCTGGTCACCGGCGCCAGCCGGGGATTGGGCCGTGCTATCGCGCTGTCGCTGGCACGCGCCGGTGCCGATGTGGTTATCACGTATGAAAAGTCCGTCGATAAAGCCCAGGCCGTGGTCGATGAGATAAGCGCGCTGGGGCGGCACAGTGAGGCGGTTCAGGCCGACAGCGCCAGTGCAGAGGCTATTCAGGACGCGGTCACCCATGCGGCGCGCACCCTTGGCGGGCTGGACATTCTGGTCAATAACGCCGGTATCGCCCGCGGCGGCCCGCTGGAGTCCATGACGCTGGCGGATATCGATGCCCTGATTAACGTCAACATTCGCGGCGTGGTGATCGCCACTCAGGAAGCGCTGGTACACATGTCTGACGGCGGACGCATTATCAATATCGGTAGCTGTCTGGCAAACCGCGTGGCGATGCCGGGTATCTCCGTCTACTCCATGACCAAATCCGCGCTTAACTCCTTCACGCGCGGTCTGGCGCGGGATCTGGGGCCCCGCGGTATTACCGTGAACCTGGTGCATCCCGGCCCGACCAACAGCGATATGAACCCGGAGGACGGCGAACAGGCAGAAGCCCAGCGTCAGATGATTGCCGTCGGTCATTACGGGCAACCGGAAGATATCGCGGCGGCGGTCACCTTCCTCGCCAGCCCGGCCGCCGGACAGATCTCCGGTACGGGGCTGGATGTGGACGGCGGTTTGAACGCCTGATCGCACATTTTCTGCAAGCCTCTGTCGCCCGGCAGAGGCGTTTTCGCACCGCCTCGACGGTTTGCGTTTTGCCGCTTACTTGCATTTGTTCTCCGCTCTACAGTAGCCCATAAGAAATTCGGAATTTATCTAATAGTCTTATTATTTCCTTATACTTTGTGTGGGCGTACAGTGGAGGTACGGATGAAGATTGTCTGGTCCAATGGGGCAAAGAAGGCATTTTTAAAGATTGACGAGCGATATCAGCGTCGCATTGAGTTGAAGCTTGTTGAGCTGGATGACCGCTCGGCTCCCCGGCCCGATATCAAAAAAATATCGGCGACAGAAGATCACTACCGGCTACGCGTTGGCGATTACCGCATCGTCTATACGCTTCGGGACGAACCCGATAACCATTGTTATGTTTTGGCCGTTAAGCGCAGAACATCAACAACTTACCTGCACGAGGAGAAAGCCACCTATGGCTGTTCAGCTAATTAAGGACGATAACGGAAAAACGCAGTACGTGGTTATTCCCTATGATGAATATTTTCGTATGTGCCTGCAGATGGCGGAAATCGACGACGAAACCGACGACGATCTGGAGGATATTGAAGTCGAACACGATGAGCTGGATGACGTTGAACTTCCAGGTGAGGTTTGCAGCATCATGACCTGGCAGAACGTCAGCCTGCAGGCCGCCTGGCGCATCCTGCGCGGCATGTCCCAGCAGGAGGTGGCAGAGAAACTCGGCATCAGCCAGTCTGCCGTATCACAGCTGGAAGCGCTGGACTCCCGTCCGCAAAAGCGCACCCGTGAAAAGCTGGCGGCGATCTACGGCTGTAAACAGGAGCAGATCAGCCTCTATTTACCGAAAGAGGGTTAACAGCACTTCGCTCCGCCCTTGCCGCCGTAACGGGCGTCCTGACGATCGCGGAAAAATTCGTCGTAGGTCATTGGCGTCTGGTCCGGATGGTTGACGCGCATATGCTCGACGTAGTTGTCGTAGTCCGGCACGCCAATCATCATTTTGGCGGCCTGGCCCAGGTATTTACCTGCTTTGGAAAGGGTGTCGAACATAAGTCATTTCTCGTTTGTTTCCCTCACCCCGGCCCTCTCCCAAAGGGAGAGGGAGGATAAGAAATGTAGGCCGGGTAAGCGCTAGCGCCACCCGGCACACAGGTTAATGCGCCCCTTTCGCCTGGGTCACAATCTCGTCCAGGTTCTCAGGCATCGGTTCATACGGTGTCTCTTTCGCTGTCGGCTTGTCTTCTTTCAGTGCCGCCAGCGCAGTCTTCAGAGAATACAACGCCAGTACCACGACCACCACCATAAAGAAGATGGTCAGCCCGGCATCCAGACGATTGTTAAACACCAGCTGCGACAGCTGTGATTCCGTATACTGTGCCGGGATTTTACCGCTGTCGATCATCGCCTGGAACTTATTGGCAATCGCCAGGAAGCCCACTTTATTGTCCGGGCTGAAGGCTTTCTGCCAGCCCGCCGTCAGGGTACAAATCAGCAGCCAGGAAGTAGGCAGCAGCGCCACCCAGGCATAACGCTGGCGCTTCATCTTGAACAGCACCACCGCACACAGCATCAGCGCCATCCCTGCCAGCATCTGGTTAGCGATACCGAACAGCGGCCACAGCGTGTTAATACCGCCAAGCGGATCCACCACGCCCTGATGCAGGAAGTACCCCCACGCCAGCACGCACAAGGCCGTTGCCAGCAGGTTCGCCGGGAGCGAATCGGTACGCTTCAGGTTCGGGGAGATCACGCCCAGCAGATCCTGCAGCATAAAGCGCGCCGCACGCGTCCCCGCATCCACCGCCGTCAGAATAAACAGCGCTTCAAAGAGAATGGCGAAGTGATACCAGAACGAGACATCCATCAGCCCGCCCAGCGCACCGTGAAGGATGTAGGCCATGCCCACCGCCAGCGTAGGCGCGCCACCCGCGCGGGAGATAATCGACTGCTCACCCACTTCACTGGCGATACTCGATAACGTATCCGGGGTAATGGCAAAGCCCCAGCCGCTTACCACCTGTGCTGCGGATGCCACCACGTCAGCGGTGCCCGCCGGAGCCAGAACCGCCATCGGGCTGTTCATCGCGAAGTAGACGCCCGGATCGATAATGCAGGCAGAGACCAGCGCCATGATCGCCACGAAGGACTCCATCAGCATGCCGCCGTAGCCAATCAGGCAGGCCTGATTTTCATTCGCCAGCATCTTCGGCGTGGTCCCGGAGGCAATCAGCGCGTGGAAGCCAGACACCGCACCACAGGCGATGGTGATAAACAGGAACGGGAACAGGTTACCGGTCCAGACCGGGCCCGTACCATCAACGAATTTGGTTAACGCTGGCATGGTCAGCGTCGGGCGCATGATCAAAATACCGATAGCCAGCCCGACGATGGTGCCAATTTTCAGGAACGTGGAAAGGTAATCACGCGGGGCCAGCAGCAGCCATACCGGCAGCACTGCCGCCACAAACCCGTACCCCACCAGCATCCAGGTCAGCTGTACGCCGGTAAAGTCGAAGAACGGTGCCCAGGTTGGGCTCTCTGCCACCCAGCCGCCGGAGATAATGGCGAACACCAGCAGCACCAGACCAATCACCGACACCTCACCAATGCGTCCCGGACGCAGGTAGCGAATGTAGATCCCCATAAAAATGGCCAGCGGAATGGTGAACGCGACGGTGTACGTCCCCCACGGACTGTGGGTCAGCGCTTTCACCACAATCATCGCCAGCACCGCAAGGATGATCAGCATGATCATAAAGGTCGCCACCAGCGCAATCACCCCGGCCGTCGCGCCCATCTCCTCTTTCACCAGCTCGCCAAGCGAACGGCCGTCGCGACGGGTGGAGACGAACAGCACCATAAAGTCCTGTACGGCCCCCGCCAGCACCACGCCGGCAAGGATCCAGATCATCCCTGGCAGATAGCCCATCTGCGCCGCCAGCACCGGCCCCACCAGCGGGCCTGCCCCGGCAATCGCCGCAAAGTGGTGACCGAACAGCACTTTCTTATCGGTCGGAACGTAATCCAGCCCGTCGTTATGACGAACGGCGGGCGTCATGCGCGTGCCATCAACCGCCAGCACCGTTTTGGCGATATAGCGACCATAAAAACGATACGCGATCAGATAAATGCAGACGGAGGCAACGACAATCCAGAGCGCATTGATCTGTTCCCCCCGGTTGAGGGCGATATAGCCCAGGGCAAAAGCTCCCACAACGGAAAGCAGTGCCCATGTAAGGTATTTCCCTGAGTTGTTCATAGTTGTTGTCCGTTGTTGTGGAACAGTGAGATGTTACATTTTGTTTCTAGAACAACGCGTAAAATTTAACAACTTTGAAACGCAATAATGCGTGGTCAAACCAGAGATTTACACCACAGTGTTAAGTCGATCACTTTCAGGCTGAAACAACCCCGTCGCTGTCATCGGTCACACTTCTGCGTTTTTCGTCCTGGCTCAACCTTACGGGATGATTTGTATCATTTTTTTTACGCTCAACCTCGCCAGAATGACCCTGCGCGATCGCGCGCTTACCGCTTACAAGGAAAAGGAAATGAATCTGGATCGCTACATTGAAGAGCTGAAAAGCCTGGTGAACGTGGACTGCGGCACCCAGACCATCGCGGGCGTTGCTGCCGTGGCTGGCATTTTAGAATCACTCTGGCAACGCGAAGGCTGGCATACCGGGCAGGTAAACCTGGGCGAGAAGGTTGGCCCGGGCCTCTTCGTCAGCAACAAGCCGCAGGCAGAGCAGTTCGACGTGCTGCTGGTCGGCCATCTTGATACCGTTTTTGCCCCCGGCACCGTGGCCGAACGCCCGATGAGCGAGGACGATACGCGTCTCTACGGCCCCGGCGTGTCTGATATGAAAAGCGGACTGCTCAATATTCTGTGGGCAATGCGCGAGCTAGATCCTGCGGATAAAGATCGCCTGGCAATCGCGGTCGCGATGAATCCGGACGAAGAAACGGGCTCGGTATACTCCCACGAATGGATCGGTGCACTGGCACAACGCTCCCGCTGCGTGCTGGTGTGCGAAGCTGCCCGTGCTGATGGCTCTCTGGTGAAAGCCCGTAAAGGTATGGCGGGCTATCACCTTACCTTCAAGGGCGTGGCGGCACACGCGGGTAACGACCCGGAAAAAGGCCGTTCGGCAATCACTGCGCTGGCAAACAGCATCGTTGCCCTGAATGCGCTGAGCGACGGGTCGCGCGGCACCACGCTCAACGTAGGGGTGATTAGCGGCGGCAGCGCGGCAAACGTGGTGGCGGACCACGCCGTGGCCGAGCTCGACGTTCGCTTCTGGGAAAACGACGAGTACGACCGGGTGAATCAGGCGCTGGAAGCCTTATGTGAAAAAGGCTTTTTAGACGGCGTGACGACGACGCTGACGCGGGTCAATCACAAACCGGCGATGGCAGCAAGCGTTGCGACTCAGGCACTGATGCAGCAGGTTGAAGCGGCAGGTAAAGCGGAAGGCATCGCCATTACCTGGCAGGCGGTTGGCGGCGGCAGCGATGCCAACCACACCGCTGCGCTGGGTATCCCCACGCTTGACGGCTTAGGGCCGATTGGCGCGGGCTTCCACAGCCCGGCGGAGTGGCTGGACAAAGCGTCCATTGCGCCGCGAATTCGGTTACTTAAACGCGTCGTCTCAATGCTCTAATTTTGTACTACACCGTCCCCTCTCCCTGTGGGAGAGGGTTAGGGTGAGGGCAACAGCCCGCACAAAATTACCCCAGCACCATCGTACTCAACCGGCAGGTACAGCACCGCCGTCCCTGCTCGTCGAACACCACAATCTCCCAGCTCTGGCTGGATCGACCCAGATGCAGCGGCTGACACACGCCGCGCACGGTCCCCTGCGCTACCGCACGATGATGGGTGGCATTCAGCTCCGTTCCCACCACGTTCTGCCCGTCGCGGGTCATCAGAAAACCGGCCATCGAGCCCAGCGTTTCCGCCAGCGCCGCCGACGCGCCACCGTGCAGCAGGCCAAACGGCTGATGGGTGCGCGCATCCACCGGCATTTCCGCTTCCAGCGTATCGTCGCCAAGGCGGGTATAAACGATGCCCAGATGCGCCACCAGCGTGTTCTGGCTGGTGGCGTTCAGCGCATCTAACGATAAATGGCGTTTCCAGATCATTACGCCCCCAGCGTGGAGCCGCCGTCCACCACGATATCCTGCAGGGTGATATGGCTGGCAGCATCGGAGGCCAGGAACAGGATCGTGCTGGCAATCTCCTGAGGACGGGCAATTTTCCCGAGCGGGATCCCCAGCTTAAACTGCTCGCCAAAACCGCGAATGCGCTGCTGCTCCGCATCGTCGCAGGTCCACAGGGTGCGCTGCATATCGGTATCCGTTGACCCCGGCGACACCAGATTACAGCGCACGCCGCTGCCCGCCAGCTCCAGCCCGACGGTGAGGGCCAGGCTTTTCAGCGCCGCTTTCGAGGCGCCATAGGCACTCATCCCGATGCGCGGCGTGTGGGCCGCGTCGGACGCCACGGTGACAATCGCCCCGCTCTGCTGACGACGGAACTGGCCCATCGTCTGTTGAAAGAGGTTAAACGCCCCACCAACGTTGACCGCAAACGTCTGCTGCCAGTCCTCCTGCGAAAGCTGGTCCGTGGCGCCCATGCGCAAAATGCCGGCGGCGTTGACCAGTACGTCCAGACGTTCCTCTACGGCGAGCAAGCGCCCGCAGACATCGCTCACCTGCGCCGCGTCAGATACGTCCAGCGTTTCGGTAGCAAACGGATAATTCCCCTGCGGGAAGGCCAGATCGAATCCGGTCACCTTCGCGCCCGCGTCGGCAAAGGCCAGCGCCGTCGCATAACCAATCCCCTTACCCGCCCCTGTCACCCAGACGGTTTTGCTGGTGAAATCAAAAACCATTACTGCACCTCGCGGGAGAGTAGCGCCCACCAGGCGTCGAGGGTCGGATTTTTTGCCAGCATCACGAAATCGATATCGCCGTGGACTTTACGCCAGCGTGCGGCGAGTGCCATCATGCGCACCGAATCCAGGCCGTAGTCGATCAGGTTTTCATCATCCATCGGTTCGTCGGTTTCATCGAGTAATGGCAGGATGAGCTCACGCAGCGCCGCTTTTGAGGCCGGAACCGACGGCAACAGGTCATCGGTCATCACCACGCGGCCGGAACGCCCCGCCACATAGTTGAGCGACATCAGGTGCTCTTCGCGGGTGAAATCTGCCAGCGCGTCGGCAATAAAGAAGGGTTTGATGTCGCGCATAAACGCATCGGTGGCGGTGGTCATGCAGCCGATGTGGGCATACACGCCGGTGATCAGCAGCTGATTGCGGCCTGTCTCTTTCAGCATCAGCTCCAGCGGCGAGCGATGAAACGCGCTGTAGCGCCACTTCACCAGCACGGTGTCCGCTTCATCCGGGGTCAGTTCAGCGACGATGCGCTGCTGCTCCGGGGAGCGGGTCAGGCCCGGGCCCCACATGTCATTCAGCAGGGCGCGGTCTTCGTCGCTCTGCTCTTTCGGCTGAGCGGTGTAGTAAACCGGAATGTTGTGCGCTTTACAGTACGCGCGCAGCCTGGCGATGTTCGCCACCACCTGCTGCATCATCGCGCTGTTTTCGCCCCAGAAGTTCAGGAAATACTCCTGCATATCGTGGATCAGCAGCGCGGCACGTTCAGGCTCAAACGCCCAGTTCACTTTGCTTGTCGGCAACTCTGCGGCAGTTGGCAGCGCATAAGCGGTTAATTTTGGAATAGCCATACTCTGTTCCTCAGGCCCGGGCGCGTTCAGCGATCCACAGGCGCAACTGTTTCTTATCGACTTTGCCGACCGGCGTTAACGGCAGCGCATCCACGCTCTCCACGCGATCCGGCAGTTTGAATTCGGCAACGCCCTGCTCGCGCAGGAAGCGTCGCACCTCAACCGCGCGCAGCGGCTGTTTCACCACCAGAAACGCGCAGCTTTTCTCGCCCAACAGGCTGTCCTCCATACTCACCAGCGCGGCGTGGATCACCGCCTCATGGCGCAGCAGCAGGTTTTCGATCTCTTCAGCGGCGATCTTCTCCCCGCCGCGGTTGATCTGATCTTTCTCGCGCCCCTGCACGGTGATGTACCCCTGCTCGTCGATGGCAATCAGATCGCCGGAGCAGTAAAACCCGTTGGCATCAAAGGCGCTGGCGTTGTGTTCCGGGCTGTTGAAATAGCCGCGGAAGGTGTACGGCCCACGGGTCATCAGACGCCCTGTTTCGCCACGCGGCAGCGGGTTGCCTTGCTCGTCCGCCACCCACACTTCGTCATCCGGGCACATCGGACGGCCCTGGGTGTGGATGATGCGCTCCGGGGTATCGTCGAGAGCGGTGTAATTCACCAGCCCTTCCGCCATGCCGAACACCTGCTGTAGCTGGCAGCCAATTTCCGCCGGAATACGCGAGGCGAGCGTGGCGGAGAGGCGTGCGCCCCCCACCTGCAGCAGCTTCAGCGATTTAAGCTGCGCATTGCCCGCGCCGTCGGCAATCGCCTGCAACCACAGGCTGACCGCCGGGGGTACCAGCGAGGTGACGTTAATTTGATGGCGTTCAATCAGCGGGAAGCAGATCGTGGCGCTCGGATCGTGCGCCAGCACCACGCAACCACCAGCCATGAATACCCCTAACGAACCCGGGGAACTCATGGCGTAGTTATGGGCCGCCGGTAGCGCATTCAGATAGCGGGTATCCGCAGTAATACCGCAAATTTCGTTGCTGCGACGGATGCTGTAGTCGTAATCGTTATGCGTACGCGGGATCAGTTTTGGCGTGCCGGTACTGCCGCCTGAAAGCTGGAAGAACGCCACTTCGTCGGCAGGCGTGGGGTTGGGGATGAAATGGGCCGCCGGGTGGGCGATGGCCGCCTCCAGGGCATGTGCGCCGTTATCGCCACGTAGCAGGACAACACGCACTGAGCGATGTTCATCCACAAAACGGTTCAGGAAATCATCGCCTGCAAACAGGGCGTGCTCGCGGTCGGCAATCAGCAGCGTGGGTTTGATCTGTGCGGCGTAGGCGTTCAGCTCGTTACGTTGGTGGCTGAAAAGCGCGTTCACCGGAGCCACACCCACCTGCAGAAGCGCGAAAAAGGTGATGTAAAACTCAGCCACGTTGCCGAGCTGAACCAGCGCGGTCTCGCCACGACGCACGCCCTGCTCCTGCAGGACGGAGGCCAGGTTATTCACCGCCTGGTTGAACGCGCGCCAGGTCAGGTGACGTTCACCGTCAATAATGGCGACGGTATCTTTCTCCGCGTGGTCGGTCAGAATGTGGGTCAGCGGCAGATCCTGCCAGTAGCCTTTTTCACGGTAGCGCCGGGCAAACTCCTCAGGCCAACGGGTAAAGGGGATGGTCATGATGATTCCTCAGTGCAAACCAAAAACGTTGAGCATGGTGGAGAGCTTCACCCCGGTTTCGCGCCACTCGCCCACCGGGGAGGAGGCTGGCACAATGCCCGCACCGGCAAACAGGCGAACGCGATTTTTAAGCAGACGCGCGCAGCGGATGGTCACCACCCACTCGCCGTTGCCTTCACTATCACACCAGCCAACGATGCCGCCAAACAGTTCGCGGTCGAACGGCTCCAGCCCGGCAATCAGTTCTTTTGCCGCCTGATGCGGGAAACCGCTCAGCGCAGGCGTCGGGTGCAGCAGACAGGCCAGGGTCAGGGCGTTCTCATTTTCACGGGCCTCCCCTTCCACCGGCGTCGCCAGATGCCAGAGCGTTGGGGTGGTGATCAGCTGCGGGGAAGCTGGCATGCTGAGATGATGGCTGCGCGGTGCCAGAATGGCTTTCATCGCCTGGGTCACCAGATCGTGCTCGTGGCGATCCTTCTCGGAGGCCAGCAGCTTATTACCCGCCTCGCGATCCAGCACGTCATCCGGCTGACGACGCGCAGAGCCCGCCAGCGGCAGAGAGCTAAAGTGTGTCCCCTCTTTACGCAGCAGCAGTTCCGGGCTCGCGCCCAGCAGCACGCCGCCATCTTCCAGTGGCACATGGAAGTTGAAGCTGGCCGGATTCTGGGCGATCAGTCGCTCCATCAGCGCGCCGCTATCAATCGTTTTATCCGTCGCAATATCAATCAGCCGCGACAGCACCACTTTGTTCACCTGTGGCGTGGCGGTGAGCGCTGCCGCACGGGCAACCATCTCTTCAAACACGGGCTGCGGCGGGATCTCAGTGCGGGTTTCCACGCTCAACGCCTGGGAAGCGGAAAAATAGCGCGCGGACTGCTGACGCGCCGGGCGCGAAAAGGTCTGCCAGTGCTGCGGAATAAACAGGGATGAGGGCTTGCGGGTATCGAACGGGATGGCTCCCACCATCACGGGATGGGCAATGCCACTGGCCTTCGCGTTGCGGAAAGCCTGAGCCAGTTTCTGCTGGAAGGCCCCCGACGGGTTATCACCGCCCTCGGCGGGTTCAGAGAAACGGGAAAAACAGCCTGACGTGGTAAAACTGCGGTAAGGCGACATAAAGAAAAAGCTGTCTGATGGCAGCGTGGTCGCGGTGTGCTGAACTTCCTCAGCCAGGGACGTATCCATATCATCCTCCATAAAATGATAAAAGAAGCAATAATGATTATCATTTATATTTTCGTTGGCTAACCTAATCCCACATCGCGCCGGTGTCAACCGCAGAGCGAACATCTTGTGCGAGTATCGCTTGCATCCCCTCGCCGCAATCATGAAAATGAGAAGCATTAACTTCAAAGAGAACAGGATGCCGCGTTGTGAAATTCCCCGCCGTTTGCCGTAATGCCCTTCTTTTAACGGGATGTTTTGTTTTAGGACTAACCTCAGCCATCGCCGCCGACTGGCCGCGTCAGATAACCGACAGCCGCGGCGTGCATACCCTGGAGAGCAAACCCACGCGCATTGTCTCCACCAGCGTGACCCTGACCGGCTCATTGCTGGCGATTGACGCTCCGGTAGTGGCCAGCGGGGCGACCACGCCCAATAACCGCGTGGCGGATGCGCAGGGCTTTTTACGTCAGTGGGGTGATATTGCGAAACAGCGCAACGTGGCGCGCCTGTACATTGGCGAGCCGAGTGCGGAAGCGGTGGCGGCGCAGATGCCGGATCTGATTCTGATTAGCGCGACCGGCGGAGATTCGGCCCTGGCGTTGTACGATCAGCTCTCCGCCATCGCGCCGACGCTCATCATCAACTACGACGACAAAAGCTGGCAGGAACTGCTGAAGCAGTTAGGCACGATAACCGGACAGGAAAAACAGGCCGCCGAACGCATTGCAGCATTCGATAAACAACTCGCGCAGGTGAAACAGCAGATGACGCTGCCGCCGCAGCCGGTGAACGCCATTGTGTACACTGCCGCCGCGCACAGCGCTAACCTGTGGACCGCGGAGTCTGCCCAGGGCCAGCTGTTGCACCAGTTAGGCTTTACCCTGGCCGAACTGCCTGCCGGGCTGCACACATCAAAAAGTCAGGGCAAACGTCACGACATCATCCAGTTAGGCGGTGAAAATCTGGCTACCGGGCTGAACGGTGAAGGCCTGTTCCTGTTTGCCGGCGATCAAAAAGACGTCGAGGCGATTTACGCCAACCCGCTGCTGGCTCACCTGCCTGCGGTGAAGAATAAACGCGTATGGGCACTGGGAACGGAGACGTTCCGCCTGGATTATTACAGCGCGATGCTGGTGTTAGAGAGATTAAATGCATTGTTTAAGTAGGCATTTTCCCTCCCTCTCCCCGTGGGAGAGGGGCGGGGTGAGGGCATCAGGCCGCACCGTCGTTCAATACAACCTCCTGCCTGAACCGGCGCAATTCTGCTAATACCATTAACAGGATCCCACCTACAACGGCTAACGCAAACCCGCTGGTGCTCGCCGAAGCCACCGGTGTCATGACGGCCCCCAGCCCACCGAGGATCGCCGCGCCAATGGCATCGCCCGTCACGTTTTGCGCGGTCCACAGGCCGTTGATGCGCCCGAGCATTCCCTCCGGCGTCTGGGTCTGGATCAGGGTGTACTGCAACAGAGAACTGATGGCGCTCAGCCAGCCGAAGAGCACCAGACACAGCACACCCAGCGCCCAGACCGGCATCAGGCTGAAGAACCCCATCGCGATAAACGACGCCAGCGTCGTCAACAGCATAATCAACCCCGGACGCGCGCTCTGCGCCAGCCTGCCGCTGGTTAGCGCACCACACGCCGCGCCGAGCGGAATGGCGGCGTACAGCACGCCAATCTCTGAGGCGCTCATCTGCCACTCTCCCGCCAGCGCCGGGTACAGCACGCGTACGGCGCTCGCCATCGTCAGCAGACCACCGAGCAGCGCAATACCACCAATCAGCGGGTTGCTGAACAGAAACCGGATCGCCGCCATCAGCGATTTCAGCGGATGCTCACGCGGCTGCGGTGGCGGTGGCAGAAGCGGCAGACGCAGCAGGGTTAAGGTGGTGATAAACGTCCCCGCCGCCGCGAGGCCGTAGTTCCACGCCACGTTACCGGTGGCCAGCAGCAGGCCGCCCACCATCGGCGATATCACCGAGCCAAGACGGACGGTGAGCATGGTAATTGCCCCCGCCTGCATCAGATTCTCGCGCCCTACCAGCGCGGGCGTGGCGGCCAGCAGCGCCGTCACGCCTAACGAAGCAAAGAAACCATCCCACAGCCCGAGGGCGTAAATGGCGAGTAAGGAGGGTTCTGGCAGCATTGCGTTCAGGCACAATCCGACAAACCCCACCCCGCAGGTGCCGCGCGCCAGCAGGATCAGCTTCTTGCGTTCGTACCTGTCGGCCAGCACGCCGCCGATCATCAGACCGATAAACATCGCCCCGCCGGTTAAGGTGACCGACAGCCCGACCAGCCAGCTTGAGTGCGTCAACGTCTGGATCTGTACCGGGACGGCAACGCCGAGCAGGCCAAGGGACAAAATGGAGATAAAACGCGCGATAAACACGGCGCGATACGCCGGATGCGTCTTCAGCAGGCTGAGGTTAATCAGCCAGGATTTTTGATTCATGACAAGACCTTGAGTCTATTTCTACCCATTCCATGGGCGCACATGCTAACATAGCCAAATAAGATAGATAACGATAATCACTATCATTATCAAATCATGGATGTTGCTATGTCGTTTTCCTCTTCTTCTGCGGTGCGCGCGGTTGCCGTGCCCGTGTTATTGCTGCTGTTAATCCTTGCGATGGCGCTCAGTCTGCTGGTTGGTGCGAAACCGCTGCCCGCCTCCGTGATTGTTGATGCGCTCTTTGGTACCTGTCAGAGCGCCGACTGCACCATCGTGCTGGATGCCCGCCTGCCCCGAACCCTGGCCGGATTACTTGCCGGTGGCGCACTGGGGCTTACGGGGGCACTTATGCAAACCCTCACCCGCAACCCGCTGGCTGACCCCGGCATTCTTGGCGTGAATAGCGGTGCCAGCTTTGCCATTGTGCTTGGTGCGGCGCTGTTCGGGTTTACCTCTCCCTCAGAACAACTGGTTATGGCCTTTTGCGGCGCGCTGGCGGCCTCGCTGATTGTCGCCTTTACCGGCAGCCAGGGCGGCGGGCAGCTTAGCCCGGTACGCCTGACGCTGGCGGGCGTGGCGCTTGCCGCCGTGCTGGAAGGGTTATCTAACGGCATCGCCCTGCTTAACCCGGACGTTTACGATCAGCTCCGCTTCTGGCAGGCCGGTTCGCTGGATATCCGCACGCTGGAGACGCTTAAGGTGGTGGTCATCCCGGTGATGATTGCCGCCGCCGTGGCACTCGGTTTAAGCCGGGCGCTGAACAGCCTGAGCCTTGGCAGCGACACCGCTACCGCGCTCGGCAACCGCGTGGCGCGAACCCAGTTGACGGGATTAGTGGTCATCACCGTGCTGTGCGGCAGCGCGACGGCGGTGGTCGGCCCGATTGCCTTTATCGGGCTGATGATGCCGCATCTGTCGCGCTGGCTGGTGGGGGCCGATCACCGCTGGTCGCTGCCGGTGACGCTGCTGGCCACCCCGGCCCTGCTCTTGTTCGCTGATGTTGTCGGGCGTCTTCTGGTTCCCGGCGAACTGCGCGTTTCGGTGGTAAGCGCCTTTATCGGCGCGCCGGTCCTGATCTTCCTGGTACGACGTAAACGCGGAGGTGACGCATGATGGCCCCCTCTCGTCGTTTGATCCTCAGCGTTTCGCTTCTGGTTATCGCCATTCTGATGCTGGCGATCGCAAGCCTGTGCAGCGGCGCGGTGACGCTCGATCTGGCCCAGGTGTTTAACGCGCTCACCGGCAGCGCCCCGCGCGCTGTCACGATGGTGGTGACGGAGTGGCGACTGCCGCGCGTGGCAATGGCGATGCTGGTGGGTGCCGCGCTTGGCGTCAGCGGCGCGATTTTCCAGTCGCTGATGCGCAATCCGCTCGGCAGCCCGGATGTAATGGGTCTCAACACCGGTGCCTGGAGCGGCGTGCTGGTCGCGATGGTGCTGTTTGGTCAGCATCTGACGGCCATCACCGTGACGGCGATGACCGGCGGGATACTGACCGCGCTGGTGATCTGGCTGCTTGCCTGGCGCAACGGTATCGACACTTTCCGCCTGATCATTATCGGTATCGGCGTGCGTGCCATGCTGATGGCGTTCAATACCTGGCTGCTCTTGCAGGCTTCGCTGGAAACGGCGCTGTCGGCCGGGCTGTGGTATGCCGGTTCCCTCAACGGCCTGACCTGGGGCAAAGTCTGGCCAGCCGCGCCATTGATTCTGCTGATGTTTATCGCCGCGCTGCTGCTGGTGCGGCGCATGCGGCTGCTGGAAATGGGTGACGACAGCGCCTGTGCGCTGGGGGTCGGCGTTGAGCGTTCGCGTCTGATGCTGATGCTGGTCGCCGTGTTGCTCACCGCGGCCTCCACCGCGATTGCCGGACCCATCTCCTTTATCGCCCTTGTCGCCCCGCACATTGCGCGTCGTCTTAGCGGTACGGCCCGCTGGGGCTTAACCCAGGCGGCGCTGTGCGGCTCAATGTTACTGTTGGCCGCCGATCTCTGCGCCCAGCGGCTGTTTATGCCTTATCAACTTCCGGTGGGCGTTGTCACCGTCAGCCTTGGCGGGATTTACCTCATCGTCTTGCTCGTTCAGGAGTCACGCAAGAAATGACCGATTCAACCACCCGCTTGCGCGGCGAAAGCCTTACTCTCAGTTACGGCAAAAAAATCGTTGCCCATGACTTAACCGTCAACATTCCTGACGGCCATTTCACGGCGATTATCGGCCCGAACGGCTGCGGCAAGTCGACCCTGTTGCGCACCCTCAGTCGCCTGATGACGCCGGTTGAAGGCCACGTATTCCTCGACGGCGAGCAGATCCAGCGCTTTGCCAGTAAAGAGGTGGCCAGGCGCATCGGGCTGCTGGCGCAAAACGCCACCACGCCGGGAGACATCACGGTGCAGGAGCTGGTCTCACGCGGACGCTATCCGCACCAGCCGCTGTTTACCCGCTGGCGCAAGGAAGATGAAGACGCGGTGAACCGCGCGATGCAGGCAACGGGCATTACGGACCTCGCCCGGCAGAGCGTGGACACGCTTTCCGGCGGCCAGCGTCAACGGGCGTGGATCGCGATGGTGCTGGCGCAGGAGACCTCCATTATGCTGCTGGATGAACCGACGACCTGGCTTGATATCAGCCATCAGATCGATCTGCTCGAGTTGCTGAGCGAGCTCAACCGCACGCAAGGTTACACCCTGGCGGCGGTGCTGCATGATTTGAATCAGGCCTGCCGCTATGCCACGCATTTAATTGCACTGCGCGACGGCGAAATTGTGGCGCAGGGCGCGCCGAAGGAGATTGTGACGCCAGCGCTTATCGAGCGGATCTACGGCATGCGCTGCATGATTATTGACGACCCGGTGGCGGGCACGCCGCTGGTGGTGCCGCTTGGAAAGCATGCGCGCTGATGCCCTCACCCCGGCCCTCTCCCACAGGGAGAGGGCGCAAACCATCCCCCTCGCCGTGGGTGAGGGTTAGGGTGAGGGGAAATCACTCCCCCAACATCTTCTGCAACACCGGCCCAATCTTCTCAAACGCCTGCGGCGAAATGATGTCCACATGGGCGCAATCCTGGCTGTATACCTCCAGTTCATTTACCCACGGCGACCACGCCACCTGCGGATCTATCGTTCGCGTGCGCTCGGCAACAAACAGCGTTGCTTTCCCGTCAAACCGCGAGCTGTGCGCCGTGGTGAGCAGCCGCACCGCGTCGGCGTAGTTACCTTCAATGGCGTTGAATAGCGCGCTGGAGCCCTGCCCCTGCTGGGCGGCGATAAACGCCTGTCGCTCGCGCTCAATTTCGGCCAGCACCGCCGGGTCGAGTCCGTTGGCCTCTTTTTCCGCCCAGTTCTGGGTTTCCGGTGGCCAGGTATCCAGCAGACCCAGGAAGGCGACGGTTTCGCCCTGTTCACGCAGACGCGCAGCAATCCCCTGCGCCAGCGTGCCGCCAAGCGAGTAGCCGAACAGGTAATACGGCCCATGGGGCTGCCGGCCACGTAACGTAGTCAGATGATGTTCAATCACCCCATCCAGATCCGCACACTGCTGCATCGGCCCCTCCGGGCGCGGCGACTGAATTCCGGTAATGGACCAGCGCGGGCTAAGGTAGCGCGCCAGCACGCTGAACTGCCAGGCAAAACCGGAAGCCGGATGGAAGCAGAACAGCGTCGGGCCGTCGCTTTCGCGCAGCGGCAGCAAGGTTTCATAACCCAGACGCTGTGCCTGCTCGTCGCTTATCGGCGAATCCAGCAGAGCACTCAGCCTGCTGACCGTAGAGGCGACCATTATCTGCCCCGGCGTCACCTTGCGAGCGAACGTACGGCTGAGTTGTGCGGCCAGGCGCATCGCCAGCAGCGAGTGGCCGCCGAGGGCAAAGAAATCGGCTTCGATGTCGTTCACCGCACAGCCCAGCAAAGACGCAAACGCCTGCGAGACGGCAATTTCGGTTGCACTTTCCGGTGCGCGTCCGCTGGTTTTGCTGGTCAGCTCCGGCAGCGGCAGCGCCTTGCGATCCAGTTTGCCGTTTGCGCTTAACGGCAGCGCGCTGATTTGCAGTAACACCACCGGCACCATATGCGGCGGCAATTGCGATCTGAGTGAGGCAAGCAGCGCGTCGCGATCCAGCGGTAAACCGGATTCAGAAACCACATATCCCACCAGCTGACGGGCATCGCCGCCCGTGGCCGCCGCCTGGTTGAACACGCAGGCGTGCGCCACCGCCTGAGCCACGTCGGGCAGCGACAGCATCGCCCGGTCGATTTCGCCAAGCTCGATGCGCTGGCCGCGAATTTTCAGCTGGTCGTCGCTGCGGCCTAAATACTCCACCGCGCCGTTGTCCAGCCAGCGGGCGACGTCACCGGTACGGTACATCCGCTCGCCCGGCGCGAACGGATCGGCAATAAAGCGGCTGGCGGTGAGATCCGGACGCCCCAGATACCCCTGCGCCAGCTGAATGCCGGTGAGATAGAGATCGCCCGCCACGCCAAACGGTACCGGGCGCATCATCGCATCCAGGATCCGCAACCCGGTGTTCCATACCGGGAAACCGATCGGCACGCTGTTACCTGCAACTGCCGCCAGCTCTGGTCCAAATGCCGGATACCAGCTAACGTCCACCGCCGCTTCCGTCGGGCCGTAGAGGTTATGCAGCGGCACGTGGGTGAGCCGCTCCCATTCGCGACAAAGTTCCGTCGGCAGTGCTTCCCCGCTGCAGAATACCTGCCTGAGGCTCTTACAGCAGTCGGCGTTTTCCGGCGTCAGCGAGGCGACAAACGCCGCCAGCATCGACGGCACAAAGTGGGTGGTGGTGACGCCATAGTGCGCAAAGAAGTGCTGCATGGCCTGAGGATCACGGTGCGCGTCCGGCTCGGCCATCACCAGCTTCGCCCCGGCGATAAACGGCCACCAGAACTCCCAGACCGACACGTCAAAGCTGCACGGTGTTTTCTGCGCCACCACGTCACACGCCGTAAGCGGGTAGTGATCCTGCATCCATTTCAGACGGTTAACGATGGCGGTATGCCCGACCATTACCCCTTTCGGACGCCCTGTCGAGCCCGACGTAAAGATGATGTACGCCGTCTGCTCCGGCTTCGCCAGCCGCAGCGGTTCAGCCTCTGCAGCCGGTAATAGTGTGTTGTAACTAAACGTCCCGACGGACAGATCGCTAAAGCGCGGACGCTGTTCGTCGGTGGTGATAAGCAGCGACGGCTTCGCGTCCTCCAGCATCATCCGCAGACGATCGTCCGGGTAGCCGGTATCCAGCGGCAACCACGCGGCCCCCGCCTCCACAATGCCGTGCAGTGCTAACGTCAGGAATACCGAGCGCGGCAGCGCCACCGCCACGCTGTCGCCCGGTTTCACGCCGCGCTCACGCAACAGATGCGCCAGTGCCACCACCTGCTCGCGCATCTGGCGATAGCTGAGCTCGATGTGCGCATCCGCCAGTGCGGGCGCGTCCGGCGTTTTGCTCGCCTGTTCCGCCACCAGTTCCGCAAGCGTGGTGGACGGTAGCGCCAGCCCGGTATCGTTGATGCGTGTAAGCTGCTGGTATTCCTGCTCTGAGACCGTTTCAACCTCGCCGCAGCGCAGGTCCGGGTTAGCGGCAAATTGCGTCAACATCGCATTCAGGCGCGCCACGTGACGGGCCAGCGTGGTTTCATCGTAGCGCTGTTTATTGGCGAGGATCTCAATGCTCAGCCCCCCCTGCTCGTCCGGGAACAATGCCAGCTCCAGATCGTTCACCGGGCCGGTGGCCAGCGTGTGGGTGGTGGCCTCCACGCCGTCGATGTCCAGTTGATAATCGAATACCTTGACATTGAGCACCGGGCCGAACAGGGCTTCATCACCCGCGGCACGCCCGCTGTCGCGCACGATCTGCTCGGCGTCGTAGCGCTGGTGGCGACGCATTTTTTTCAGCTGGTTTGCCAGGCGCTGCGCCAGTTCCGGCAGGCTCTCGTGCGGATGAATGTTCACCGCCAGCGGCAGCACGTTGAGCACCGGGCCGGTCGCGGTCAGCGCAGCGGAGCCCATGCGGCGCATAAAGATAAACCCGGCGGCGTAGTCCAGCCGTCCGGTGAGACGGCCCAGCCACAGCGCCACCAGCGCAAGCGCCAGATCGGTGCGCTGTACCTGTCCTGCGGCCTGCGCAAGCTGGCTGAAGGCGCGGCCATCGGCGGCGATTTTCAGGCGCAGGATGTCGGTGGTGGCGGCACGCCCCGGCAGCGGCGCAGAGGAAAGCGAGACCGGAGAAGGAAGCTGTTTGCGCTGCTCAGCCCAGAAAGCACCGTCGCGCTGATACGCCTCGCTGTCGCGGTAGCGCTGATACTCCTCCACCACCCCGGCGAACGGCGTAAACGGGGAGTCAGGCGTGGGCTCGCCCCTCTTCCACGCGGCATAAATCGCGGCGATCTGGCGGGTAATCGCCGGGAAGCTGAAGCCATCGACCACTAAATGGTGATAGCGCTGATACCAGTACCAGTGTTGCGGACCGATCTGAATCAGCAGGTGAAACGCCAGGGGCTGACCGCTGTCGACACGAAGGTTCTGATTAAGGTCGGCGTCCATCAGCGCCACGGCGGCGTCATGGGAACCGGCATTCACGATTTCCGGTTCAGGCAGCGTCATTGATGCATCCACCCACTGCCACACCTCACCGTTATCCTCGGTGAAGCGCATGCGCAGCGTGTCGGCCTGCATCATGCCTTCGGCAATGGCTTTTGCCAGCAGCGGTGCGTCAATATCGCCTTTCAGTTCGGTGTAGTGTGCCACGCTCCAGGCGTTCGGCAGGCTGGAAAGCTGCTCCGCCATCCAGATGCCCGGCTGGGCGGCAACAAGCGGCAGACGGTTCATGCATGCTCCCCCGCATAATTAGAGGGGCTGAGCGTCTGCCAGTGTTCGGCCAGCCACTGCTGGCATGCGTCCTGCGATTGCGCGTCGCATACCACGCGCCAGCCTGCGGGCAATTCGCACTGCTGCGGCCACAGGCTGTACTGCCCCTGATCGTTACGCAAAATAGCAAACTGCCCCTGCGGATTATCGAAAGGATTGCTGAATTCCATACAGACTCCGTTAGTGAATAAGCGGCTGCCAGAGGGTCATCAGCCCCTGCGTCAGCCCACCGCGCCAGCAAAGCGCGTCGTGTCCGCCGTCAACCTGACGCCAGTAAACCTGCTGCTGTGTGTGCAGTTCGTCGTAAATGGCCTGATTCGCGCGGTAAATCAGCGGCTCGTTGCGCCCGGCCTCAAGGACGATGCGCAGGCCGCGTGCGGTTTTTTCACCCGCTTTCAGTTGCGCGATAAGCAGCCCTTCCTGCTGCCCGCCGCGATGCGGCCACCAGTAAGAGCCGGACTGGCTCAGCACGCAGCCAAAACGCTGCGGCCAGTTTAGTGCGGCATAAAGCGAGGAGAGACCGCCGAAGCTCTGGCCTGCGACCACCGTACGGTCTGCGCGGTCGCTGAATGGCGTGCATTGTTTTACAAGAGGGAGAAGTTCTTCCTGCACCGCCAGCCAGAAATCGGGGTTACAGGGCAATTCGTTATTGCGATGCGCCATATCTATCACATCGATTAAAACGTAGACGGCAGGCGGCAGTTTGCGTCCGAGGGTAAGCGCCGTCAGCGCTGGCCAGACGGGCATGCTCTCGGCCCAGAACTGGCCGTCGAGCAGCACCGCCAGCGGGCGTTCCGGATCGTCATCGCCGGTGGTAAATATCCAGACGCGACGACGATTGCCCAGCCGCTTGCTCTGCCAGTCAATGCAGACCGGCTGCCGGTATGACGTATTGGGGCGATCCCAGCCGGGCTGCACCGGAGCGTCGGGCATCTCCAGCGCAGAGACATCATGCCCTCGCCCGCCTCGCCAGCTCTGGGCATTAAGCGGGTCGGATATCGCCTGCGGCAACAGCTTGCGCCAGCCTTCGCGCAGCGCCAGGCGATCCGGCTGCTCACCGTGAAACACATCGGGTGCAAAATCGTCTGTATTCTCTGAGGGGATAAAGCAGTAGCTGCCACGCCACTGGGGGCTGAACTCGCCCTGCCATTGCCAGACGTCGGTATCCGGGATGCGTTCGAGGGATTGTGGGCGGGCATTTTTATGGTGATCGGTTACGCCGGTGATATACAGCCAGACGCGTTTCACCGCCGAGGTGTGTTGCGTTCCCGCCGGATCGCGCCACCAGAAGGTGACCCGATATTTCCCCTGTTCACGCACCCATTCCGGGCCGTTTTTCGACTGCCACCAGGCTTCACTTCCCGTTGTTAACACCGTCACCCTTCTAACCTCATGTTTAACAGTCTTTTTTGTTTCAGGACAAATTTTATTGATAATATTATTGATAACTATTTGCATTTGCAATAGCGTAATGCCCGCGCTGTGGGAAGCGCGTTCATAAGAAACCATAAAAGCGGGACATCCAATGAATAAGAAGATTCACTCTCTGGCCTTGCTGGTCAATTTAGGGATTTATGGCGTCGCGCTGCCTGCCATGGCAGACGACAATACCGCCTCCGCGCAGCATGAAGACACCATGGTGATCACCGCCGCCGAGCAGAATTTGCAGGCGCCGGGGGTTTCCACCATTACCGCCGATGAGATCCGTAAAAATCCGCCCGCGCGTGACGTGTCTGAAATCATCCGCACCATGCCAGGCGTTAACCTGACCGGTAACTCCACCAGCGGCCAGCGCGGTAACAACCGCCAAATTGATATCCGCGGTATGGGCCCGGAAAACACGCTGATCCTGATCGACGGCAAGCCGGTCACGAGCCGCAACTCGATTCGTCTGGGCTGGCGCGGCGAGCGCGACACCCGCGGTGATACCGGCTGGGTGCCGCCTGAGATGATCGAGCGTATCGAAGTGATCCGTGGCCCGGCCGCCGCGCGTTACGGCAACGGTGCGGCAGGCGGCGTGGTGAACATCATCACCAAAAAATTCGACGACCAGTGGCACGGCTCCTGGAACACCTATCTGAACGCGCCTGAACACAAGGATGAAGGTTCCACAAAACGCACCAACTTCAGCCTGAGCGGCCCGCTGGGCGGCGACTTCAGCTTCCGCATGTACGGTAACCTCGACAAAACCCAGGCCGATGCGTGGGACATCAACCAGGGCCATCAGTCCGAGCGTACCGGCGCCTATGCCAACACCCTGCCTGCAGGCCGTGAAGGGGTAGAAAACAAAGACATCAATGGCGTGGTGCGTTGGGACTTTGCGCCAATGCAGTCTCTGGAGTTTGAAGCGGGTTACAGCCGCCAGAACAACCTCTACGCCGGGGATACCCAGAACACCAACAACGACAATGCGCTGGTGAAGAAGAACTACGGTAAAGAGACCAACCGTATCTATCGTCAGAACTTCGCCGTCACGTGGAATGGCGGCTGGGATAACGGCATTACCACCAGCAACTGGGCGCAGTACGAACACACCCGCAACTCGCGTCTGGGTGAAGGGCTGGCCGGAGGAACCGAGGGGCTGTTCAACAGCGATAAATTCACCGATACCGACCTGGCCGACGTCATGCTGCACAGTGAGATCAACCTGCCGATTGATTTCATCGTCAACCAGAACCTGACGCTGGGCACCGAATGGAACCAGCAGCGCATGAAGGATTCAACCTCCTTCTCGCAAACCCTGCAGGGCGGGACCATTCCAGGGATGAGCGACGATCGCAGCCCGTATACCTCCGCAGAGATTTTCTCCCTGTTCGCAGAAAACAATATGGAGCTGACCGACAGCACCATGCTGACCCCGGCGCTGCGCTTCGACCATCACACCATCGTGGGTAACAACTGGAGCCCGTCCCTGAACCTGTCGCAGGGTCTGGGGGATGATTTCACCCTGAAGATGGGTATTGCGCGTGCCTACAAAGCACCGAGCCTGTACCAGACCAACCCGAACTACCTGTTATACAGCAAGGGCCAGGGCTGCTACGCCAGCTCTGACGGCGTGGGCTGCTACATGATGGGTAACGACGATTTGAAAGCCGAAACCAGCATCAACAAAGAGATTGGTCTGGAGTGGAAACGCGACGGCTGGCTGGCGGGCGTGACCTGGTTCCGCAACGACTATCGCAACAAGATTGAAGCGGGCTATGCGCCAATCGGCCAGACCTCCACCAGCAAAGTCACCACCGATATCTACCAGTGGGAGAACGTGCCGAAAGCGGTGGTTGAAGGCCTGGAAGGTTCCCTGAACGTGCCGGTCAGCGATACCATCAACTGGACCAACAACATCACCTACATGTTGCAGAGCAAGAACAAGGAGACCGGCGACCGTCTGTCGATCATCCCGGAGTATACGCTGAACTCTACCCTGAGCTGGCAGGTGCATCAGGATGTGTCGCTCCAATCGACCTTCACCTGGTACGGCAAGCAGCAGCCGAAGAAGTATAACTACAAAGGTCAGCCGGTGAGCGGGTCTGAGAAAGACGAGGTCAGCCCGTATAGCATCCTTGGCCTGAGCGCGACGTGGGACGTGACCAAAAACGTCAGCCTGACCGGCGGCGTGGATAACGTCTTCGACAAACGTCAGTGGCGTGCGGGTAATGCCCAGACCACCGGGAATACCTCGACGGGTGCCTATATGTACGGCGCAGGGGCTTATACCTATAATGAGCCAGGCCGCACGTGGTATATGAGCGTGAATACCCGATTCTAGGTAAAAGCAAAACGGCAACCCGTTGCCGTTTTTAGTGTTTGCTCCCTCTCCCTGTGGGCTGAGGGATCCCCAGTAATATGGTCATGCCACCATGACCATATTACTGTACTCTTTTCCCAGCTTTTTCATCTCGTTAACTATATTCAGGCGTCTCACTTTCCCGGGCTCATGCCGGATGACTTCTTCTGCCAGACTCAGGTATGACAGAACCCGTCTGTGCCTGATGCTGCTTGCCTGATAGTGCCAGTGTAAACACTGCCTTTCTGCCCTGTAACCTGCCA